>JBNKOQ010000086.1:0-10232 GCA_050294735.1 Roseibium sp.
CTGCCGCTTGACGCACCTGTTCCACATGTCGCTTGCGAGGCGTTTGTTGGGCGGTTTCTCCATGCCTTCATTGGTATAAATTACAATTCTGTCATGACAGATTTGTAAGTGTTTTCGCGTGGGTATGTCTCCTATCTCTGTCTCACCCCAGAAGACGCAATGGCCTGTAATTGCGCCGGGGAACTATGGAGACATTCATGAAAATCCGCTTTCTTGCAACAGCTGCGACGGCCCTGGTGATCGCATCCTCCGCCATGGCTGCCGGAACACAGCACTGGAGCTACAAAGGGGAGGAAGGACCCTCGCATTGGGGCGAAATCGCGAAGAACTTCAAGGCCTGCGAAACGGGTCATGAACAGTCGCCGGTTGATCTGACCAACGCGGTGCATGGGCAGCCGGCCGATGTCGAATTCCATTGGAACAAGGATGCCAATTGGACCGAAGTGAACAACGGCCACTCCATCCAGGCCAACAGCGACGATGCCGGCAGCATCACGCTCGACGGCAAGACCTACAAGCTCGTTCAGTTCCATTTCCACGCGCCGTCCGAGCACGCCATCGACGGCAAGAAGGCCCCGATGGAAGCCCATTTCGTTCATGTGGCGGATGATGGGGAGATCGCTGTTCTGGGAGCGATGATCGAGCCGGGCGGCAGCAACGATGTGTTCAAGGCCGTTATGGAGGCAGCCCCGCAGAAAGCGGGTGGGGAAACCAAGCTGGGCAAGGAAGACCCGTCAACGCTGCTTCCCGCGAACCACAGGTTCTACCGCTACGAAGGCTCCCTGACCACGCCGCCATGCTCGGAAACGGTCGTCTGGACGATCATGAAGGAGCCGATCAAGGTCTCTGAAAAGTCGATCGCCGAATTCCAGAAGCTCTACTCCGCAAATGCCCGTCCGCTCCAGGACATCGGCCGCAGGTATATTCTGGAGAACTGACCCACTGCAGCCTTCTGTGATATGGCAATATCCGGCGGGTTTCATCCCGCCGGGTTCTTTGTACTTCTGTAGTCAGCGGCCCTGGGGACCTGTGCCCTAACTCTACGCTTTGAAAAAGCAAACATATTGCACTGATTACACGGCTTGAACCGCATATTTATCAATTAATCTCGATGCGATTTCGCTGTAGAATAGTTTGCTGCCGTGCAGCCAGTCGCCCGTTTTGCCGGCCTTGTATTTCTCGGAAATATAGTCTTCCTTGAAACCGTCTGGGCCTAGCTCGTCCCGAACATTAAAAACCGTGCATCCCAGTTCTTTATAGATTTTTTCGGTAAGTTTCTCATACATCGCGAAAAGATCGATTCTAATGTTCTTCACCAAAAATTGCGATGGCGGATCTGTGACAATAACAACCTTGTATCCGTCATCTATCATTCTTTTAAGAATTACGAGCTTTGATCTATTTTCCTCTAAGAAATATTTGTTGAAAATTTCATTTGTCAAATTTTTTATTGAATTTTCTTTTGCCCAAATAGTAAAATAATTTACGCTTCTGTGTGTTTGTTGGCCGATATTTGAAAATATGATCTTGTGGTCTTTTGGGTTCCGACCGAAGAAACTCAAAGTTTTCCGCCAGCGCCTTCGGGCATCAGGGCCCTCAAGCGGGACAAAAAATTCTTCTTTGTCCAAATGCAGCAGGTTCGAGGTCCAGGAGCTGCCGACCATGATCCCGCCGCCGGCGTGGGGTATGCCCCGCTGCGAAAAGCTCTCGGCCAGCATGCCCATATGACTGTCGCCGATGAAGCAGACATTCACCTTTTCGCTGGCTGGAGGGGCTCCGCTCCAGGCTTCCAGCAGAGCGTCCTCGCACAGCACATCCTCCTCTTCCGGCGTGCTCCGAGCGGTAGTCGGCAGTTGCTCCGATTTCACGGATTCAGTCTCTGGTGAAGCGGAAAGGGCGTGAGCGAAATGCCGCATGACGAAATCGACCCCTTCCGGGGTGACGGACCGCTTATTGGCGGCGTAATACCGTCCTTTAATGGGGGGAGACGCAATCAGTTCGAACGATGGGAAGTAATCGACATCGTCACGCACTGAGGCAAGGTACCCGGCCGTGCTTCGCAAAACGGACTTAGAGTAGGTCGTCGCGGGAAGAACATGCTGATCTGACGCTGTCGCGGTGAGCGGGACCGGGGACACCGTTAGCAGGAACTTTACCGAAGGGTTAACCGCTCCAATCGCGTCGAATGCGGCCGTGAGATCAGCGATGGTGTCTTCATAACCGTAGTTGACGAAGCGCACCATCTGCGGGTTGAATTCGCCTTTGGCGGTGCCAGGGCATATCGGGTAGACGTAGCCTTCTGTGCTTTGCCACGCCTCTGTCAGTCCGAGCGTGAAGACAAAAACATCCGCCTTGGAAACGGTTGTCCGAATGCAGTCGAGCGTATGCTGCCTGGCCGCCAGAAGCTGAACCTTGTCATCGAAACCGTTCGCCGCGATGAGCGGGCGCAGCGGGTCGAAATAGCGTCCATTTTCCTCGAAAACCTCGTCAACGGTAGGCGCTCCGCTCAGAGACTGTTCTATCCACTGCCGGAGAAGGGCCGCTGTATAGATATTGCCGGTTCTGAAGGAGAAGACCCCATAGCCGTTGGCTTCGCGCTCAGAGGCATCGAGATTGCCGGGGGCTGGCTCTGAGTCGAGCCAATTGTATCCGTTGCGGATCAGCCATTTGCTGATGTGCTGGGCAAAGCAGGAGCCTGCGGTCACGAAAGACGTGCCCATGCCCAGCGGGAACTTGGGAGACCAGATGCCGCCAAAGAGGTCGCTTTCTCCGGCTTCGGCCACCGCCGTGCGCCAGAATTGCTGGGGCACGCAACCTTGATATGGATTAGGAGACGCCATTTACGGTCCGCTAGAATTTCGATTCGCGTATAAACTGTAACACGGCTGCCGGGGGTGGTCTCAGGTGCTTAGCGCAATAGCCGTGTGGAGAGGCAGGGAATTAGGTGTTCTATTGGGCTCGATGGGAAGGCTTGTCAGGCCGTAAACGCATAAGCGAGGAGGAGGTAGCATGAGCAGATTTGCCTGCTTCTGGCAAATAAAGGACTTTGGGCTGGAGAGCTATTGAACATGACATTTTGGAAGAACCCGGCGCCTGGGCCATGGACGGTCGTCGACAGCAAGGTGTCTTTTCAAGACCGTTGGCTCACGGTGCGCAGCGATGATTGCAGGACCGAGACGGGGGTAAGCGTAGCTCCCTATCATGTGCTGGAATATCCCGATTGGGTGTGTGTTCTGCCGGTACTGGCGGACGGAACGGTCATGCTGGTCAAGGAATACCGGCATGGGATTGGGAAAGTCGTGACGGGATTAGTGAGCGGGAGCGTGGAGCCTTACGAGAATACTCTAGAGGGAGACGCTTGCCTGGACGCCGCCACGCGGGAGCTTCGGGAGGAGACCGGCTATACGGCAGCGTTTTTTGTCAAAACGCTGGTTTCCTATCCAAATGCCGCATCGCACAGCAATCAGATCAGTCACTACATCGCTTTCGGATTAACGCGGGAATTTGAGCCAGCATTCGATCCCGGCGAAAATATCTCTCTGGAATTTGCCTCCCTGCCGGATGTTTTACAGGCGGTGCGAAGCGGGGAGCTTGTCATGCAGTCCATGCATGTGGCGGCTCTTTTTTCCGCCGCGGACTGGATCCTGCGTACGCCGGTGTCTCATCCCGGCGCGGAAGCTCTGCGCAATGCCCTGTTGGAAAACGCCTGTCCCCGGATTCCCTAGGGTTCGGACCCATAAATTTGGTGTGAATGGTTTGAGCGAATATGTCCGGGTACAAGGCGCAAGGCTGCAGGAAGCCATCCGGCTTTCCAGGACTTGCAACGCAGTACCCGGGCATATTCGCCAAATCCCTCCGGACGCTCAACTGGCTTTGAGAGGCAGCGTTGAGCGTCTCAATCGGGCACAAAGCCCGCTTTTCGGCACTCGCCTTGCCCCTCTGTGCCAGTTGAAGCGCCATTCCCATCATATTTGTGAGTCCGGACCCTAACGGAAGACCTTCCGGAAACCCGTCGCGATCGAACATGCGCGCCAGCTGCGGATCGAAGCGCGAATTACAGGTTCTCGGCAGCCCGTAGCCGTGCTTCCAGGTTTGCTCTGACCGTTTCGTCTTGTTCCGCCAGAACCTCGGCGAGAACGCGGAGCCTGCGCTGAAGACTGTGGGTCTGATCTATCAGGGACAGGACGACCGGAAGGGCTTCATCGTTGACAGCCAGATCTTCCGTCAATTCGCAAATCAGCCGCAAACGGGCCACGTCGAGCTGGTCAAACGATAATCCGCTATCGGTCCGGGCGGGTTTGACCCAGGATTGTTCGACGCATACGCGCAGCCGGGTCACCGTAAGCCCCTCGACCTGCGCAAGCACCTCGGTTTCCTTGATCATGCCGTGTTTCCCTTCCATCCCTTCCGAGCATCGTAGTTATGCGTCTCCCGCCAATTGGACAGAGCTTCCTTGAGGGCTTCGTCCTCCGGATCCGGCAGGACAATTTTCAAGGTGACGAGAAGATCGCCAGCGGCGCCTTTCTTGGGATGAACACCCTTGCCTTTGAGCCGCATGACCCTGCCTGAGCTGGATCCGGGCGGGATCCGCAGTTTGACCCTGCCGGACGGTGTTGGAACATACACTGATCCTCCGAGGACCGCTTCATCGATGGAGATCGGCAGCTCAACCAGCACATTCAGTCCGTCTCGCTTGAAAACCCGGTCAGGCAGGACAGTAATGCTGATGAGCGCATCGCCGGGGGGGCCGTCATTCAGGCCGGGTTGGCCGCGCCCGGCGAGCCGCAGAGTTTGCCCGTCGTTGACGCCCGGCGGGATAGAAATATCCAACGTACTGCCATCGGGTGTTGTTACCCTGCGGGTTTCTCCCTTGATCGCATCCAGAAGGCTGATTTCCAGATGATAGCGCAAGTCGTTTCCGCGCATCCGGATGGGGCCGGTATAGGCCCGCTGTCCTCCGGATCTGCCGCCTTGGCGGAACGCCCGGGCCAGAAACTCTTCCAGATCGTCTTCCGATCCTTCAGGTTCGTATTGGTGCCGGGGTCCGGTCCCTGCGTAGTGCCGGTAAAACGAGCGCTCAGGCTTTTCGGCCCCGCTTGCATCTATTTCACCCGCATCGAAACGCCGCCGCCGCTCGGGATCCTTCAAAAATTCATAGGCTGCTGACACTGACTTGAAACGCTCTTCTTGAGCGGATTCGCCCTGATTGATGTCCGGGTGCAGTTTCTTGGCCAGCGCGCGATAGGCTTTCTTGATTTCGGCCTCCGTCGCCGACTTTGGGATGCCCAGGATTTCGTATGGGTCGTTGCTGTCTTTAACGGAAGTCATGAGTGTACTGGATCTTCCTGCTGGCCGGATCCCCTGCAAACAGGCAGGCAGAACCGATCATGGTTGCGTTCTTGCCAAGGCCACCTCCGGTTGTCCGGAACGACTTGTCAGGTGCTCAGGTTAAGCCTCGCACCACAGGTGTTGCAAGGGGAAGGAGCTGCGCTTTTCACGGGCTGACTGAGACATTGATGGATGATCGGAACGGGTTTCGGGGAACTGTGGTCTGAAGAAGCCCGCAACCCTACAGCTCATAAAGCTAAACGATGGTTGGTGACGTTTTGTGAGAGGTTGGCTATCAGACATCTGTTGAACGGACGCAGAGATTTTCATGCTCACAGACGGTTGCCGATATCCTGCGCAGGATGAAATATGCGGTTGGACAATGGATTGATCGTTGTCGCCGCCGGGCAGCGCTGACTTCTTCCCGAAATCAGGTGCGGAGATTATGGTGTTTGGTTTGGCATATTGACGACATGCGGAAGGGACGAGTTTCATGACACAGACAGCGATGCTTCCCGACGGGCGCAGTGTTCATTGCGTCAACGCCTATGAGGTGGGATTTGGCTGGCACGAGATCATGTCTGACGATCTGACGCTGCATGGCCTGGATTTGCCTGTGGACGGCACTTTTCTGGATGTCGGAGCGAACATCGGTCTTTATTGCCTGCGCCTGAACGACCTTTGCCCTGAAGCCCGTATTATTGCTTTCGAGCCCATGCCTGCTGCCTTTGCCGCTTTGAAGAAGAATGTCGAGGGATTAGGCGGGCAGGTGGAGGTGCATAATCTTGCGTTGGGAGCCGCGCCGGCACAGGCGGTATTCGATCACTACCCGGCGCTTTCGGCCCTTTCCACTGGGGATTCCAATGTCGGTAAAGCGCTCTCCGACGGACTGAGGAACCTGCTGTTCGGTCAAGGCGCAAGCGAAGATATCCGTGCGATTATCGACAGCACGGGGGCTCATGAGCGGCTTGACGACGAAGCCTTTATCGAACGTCTGTTCCAGTCCGAAGAGATCGTTGCCGAGGTCGATACGCTGGACAATGTGATCGGGCGTTGCGGTGTCCAGACCATCGATTTGCTGAAGATCGATACAGAAGGACAGGAGCGCGCCGTGCTGGACGGTATCGGCTCAAAGCTATGGCCGAGGATCCGTCAGATCATTGTGGAAGTGCATCGTGGTCCGGAGGAGCTGCAGCAGATCCGCGCGGAACTGGATGGACTGGGGTATGTGACCGTTGTGGAGGATCACCCGTTGGCCCAGGGCGGTGCTCCTGTTTTCCACATTTACGGCCACAGACAGCGGGCCTGAGACCGGGGACCTGAACGGCGGTATAGCGCTCCTGATTTTTAGGTCTTCTGGGTGAAGAAGGCGTCCAGACGTTTCAGGTCTCCGCCAAAGGGAGACAGCAAGGCGGAAATTCTCGATGTTGACTGTCTTCCGGCTTGTGTTTTTTCGTCTGGGCCAAGCTCCTGGCGCAGGACTGCCGCGAGGCTTCCTGTCGGGCTGAGGTCGATATAGGTCGCACCACCCTGGTCCTCGATCGTCCGGACAGTGGTTTGTAGGTGCATCGGGCCGCGCACGATGTCCCACAGAACCGTATTGCCGACCGGCCCGAGCTGATGGCCCAAATGGGCGGACCAGACCGGCCAGAACGGCATTTCGAAGGTCAATCCGGCGTTGGCCTGAAGGTAGTCCTGTTTTGCGCCGTCGATCCATCGGGAGTGGAACGCGAAGGGGACCGGCAATCGCTGGAAAGCCTTGTCCAGATGACGGAGTTCCTCGAGCACAGCCTCCAAATTAGTTTCCAGGCAGGCGATGACGCTATGGTTGTCGGCATTTGTTCCAGCGACTTCGACAAGATCCCGCAGCCTGTCAGATCCAAGAATGATTTCTTTGGACGCAAGCACCGCGATAAGGGCACCTGCAGGGGCCTGCTTACGGAACGTGGCGGGCTGGCTCGCCACTGCTTTCAAGGCAGTCTCGAACGGCAGCATGCCGGAGACGCTCATGGCAACGAACTCGCCAAGGCTGACGCCGAGAAGAAGATCCGGCCGTATGCCGTTGGATTGAAGCAGCTTGGCCAGAGCGAATTGGGTCATGAACAGGGCTGGATGCGAATGTTCCAGGTGATCGAACGGATCGCTCAATCTGCGGGCCGGGTCGTAAATCTTTTCCAGGGGGGAAAAATCGAACCCATTGCGAACGATCTTGTCGCCGACCTCCATCCACTGCCGGAAGACCGGGTAAGCGTCCATCAGATCCGCGGCCATGTGATAATATTGTGAGCCTTGTCCGGCAAAGCAGAACGCTATGGGGAGGGGCGAGGAAGCAGAGCGCATGAAAACCCCTGGCAGCATCCGGTTGAGGAACGTTTCTTGTGGCATGAACGGGTTGCGGCCGGCAAGGTGAGGGTTGAGCAAGCCGGGGTCTGGCCTAGTCTGGGAAAAGATCCCGCAAATAGGGTGCCATGCCCAAACTCTCGTCCCATTGGCGGGGATAGCCAAGGGAGACTTCCTCAAACCGGGTGCCGTCCCGCCAGTCCGTGCGCCGGGTGTGCAGATGACCGGACACCGCCACCTTGGCATTGTAGCGTATATGCCAATCCTCGGTGCGTTTTGTTCCGCACCAGGGTGTGAAGCGCGGGATGCGCGGGATGTGTATCAAATCGCTTCGCAGGGGATAGTGGTTCACCAGAACCGTCGGCAGGCCGGACGGCAGGTCTTCAAGCCGGCGTTCGGCATCATCGCAAAGCCGGGCGCACCAGTCCTCACGGTTCTTCCATGGGGTCGGTTGAAGGAATGTTTCATCGGCACAGACAGATCTCTGCTCCCGAGCCCATTCTACAACCTGATCGCGGGATACATGATCGGGCCGGAAACTGTAGTCGTAGAGAAGAAAGAGCAGAACGATTACGCATGGCCCGCCTGGGCCGTCCCAAATCTCGTAGGGGTCTTCGGGTGTCACGATGCCGTAGCTGCGGGCCATCTGGACCAGGGATTGGTACCGCTCGTCGCCTGCCAGGGCAGGTTGGCCCGGAGCTTCGGGAATCGCCCACAAATCGTGATTGCCAGGCACCCAGAATACCTTGGAGAACTTCTCTGTCAGCGTTTCGAAGGCCAGTTCAACGTGACCGAGACGTTCTGCGACGTCACCTGCAACGATCAGCCAATCCTGTTTGAAGTCGGGAAGATCAAGGAGAGCCTGCCGGTTTGCCGGGCTGGCCAGATGCAGATCGCTTATGGCTTTGATATTCATGGCGCTTGGAGCTTGGCTCTCTTCTTGACGATAGGGTGCATATGGGGAAGACTTTACCCATTGGATGCAGTTGTCCACCCGCATCGTGCTATCCTGAACATGTGTTTCAGACTTGCTTTTGAAACAACACAGTTTGTCTGCCGGCGTTCATGCCTCGATTTAAATGTCCGGCGGGTTGCGGGTCTGGAATTTTCGGCCGGATTTCCGGCAGTTGGGATACATAAATGACTGATCCAGAAGGACTGAACACGCAATCTTCGGCTGATGACAAGCCCGATTGGTGGCCGATCCTTTCCGACAGGACATTCTTGAAAAATCCCTATGCGAAGCTGGCGCGCCTGCGGGAGCAAGGCGCGGTGCATTTCGATGAGGCCAGCGGTGTCTATTTTGTGCTGGGGCATTCGGCCTTCGCCAGGGTGTCGAAGTCGACCGCTATGGGGCGGGACACACGCCATTGGACAAATGGCTGGACACATCCCGACTACAGGAAGGACGATCCCGTCGGCTACAAGCTGTTCAGCGATTTTCAGCCGCAAATGATCAATTGCGACGGTGCGGATCATCGGCGCATGCGCAAGGTCTACGAACCGGCGTTCCGGTCACAGGCCATGATGCCGATCATCGACATGATTGAGGAAGAGGCACAGATTCTGCTTGATGCATTGCCGGAAGAGGGAACTTTCGACTTCATCAAATCCTTCGCAGGGCCTCTGCCTCTCAACATTCTGTGCCGGATGGGAAACATCCCGCGCGAACATAACGGCCTTGTCGGAAAATGGAGTGAAACCTTGATCCGTATTGGCGATATTTTCATGTCGCCGGAGCAAAAGCTGGAGGCGCTGGAGGCTCTCACAGAGTTCAAGGCTTTTCTTCGGGATCTGCTAGCCACCCGGGCCGATGCGCGTGATGAAAGCCTGATCGGACTTGCCCTGCGCGCGCACCAGGATGGAACCTTGAATGAAGAGGAAACGCTGACAAACTTGATCTCGATGATGATCGCCGGACACGAAACGACAGTCACCCTCATTGGGAACGGGATGTTGCTTCTTCTGAGAAATCCGGCGGAGATGGCCCGATTGCGCAAGAACCCGGATCTGATGCGCACCGCCATCGAGGAGTTTTTGCGAATGGAGCCAGGCGGGAACATGATTTTGAGGGTGGCGCTGGAGGATTTCGAGGTTGAGGGCGTACGTATCCGGAAAGGTTATCCCGTCATTGGATTGATCGGTGCAATCAACCGGGACCCGGGGAGGTTCGAACGGCCGGATGAACTCGACATCGGCCGCCGGGCGAATGCCCAATTCACTTTTGGCGGGGGGGCGCATGTCTGCATTGGCGCACCACTTGCCCGTTATGAAGGCCAGGCCGCCTTTTCTTCCTTCCTGAATAAATATCAGAGCGTCGAGCTGGCAGGTGAACCGGAATGGCGGCTTGACCGGATAAATGCACGGGGGCTTGGCAGCCTTCCGGTGCGTGTGGGACAGGCAGCATGAACATTCCGGTCGGTATCGAGGCCATGAACGTGTTTGGCGGCACGGCTTATCTTGATGTGCGCGAACTTTGTGACCACCGCGGTCTGGACATGCCCCGGTTGGAGAACCTGCTGATGCAGGAAAAAGCTGTCGCGCTGCCTTACGAAGATCCGGTC
>JBNKOQ010000087.1:0-10201 GCA_050294735.1 Roseibium sp.
GGTGTTCCGCGTGCGCCCGCCCAATTGCTTGCATTTGGGGCGTGGCTGAGCAGCAAATGCGCCGAAGATCTGGAACACAATCTGGATTCATTGTTCAACACCGGCGAAGCTTTCTCTGCGACCTTGAAGACAAACACCGGCTCCTATGTGGAAGCTGCGGGTCGAACCACCGGCGGCGCGGTTGTTCTGCGCTTGCGGGATCTGACGGGTGAACGGCAGATGCAGGCCGAACTGGCCGCCCGAAATGCCCGTATCTCTGGCGAACTGCATATGCTGCATAGTCTGCTGAACGCCTTGCCGGCTCCTGCCTGGCAGCGGGATGCGGAAGGCGCGATCATCTGGGCAAACAAGGCTTATGCTCAGGCGGTTGAAGCTGCTGACGCTGCCTCTGCCGTGCATGACGGTGCTGCCTTCCTGGACACTGCCGCGCAAGACGCGATGACACGTGAGCGCGACGAGGATGGCTGCTTCCATCAGCGTATGCCGATTGTGGCTGCCGGTGAGCGGCGGGTTTTCGAAGTGACGGATGTTACCTCGAATGTCGGCAGCGCAGGGGTTGCCGTTGACAGCAGCGAATTGGAACAGGTCCGCAAGGAACTCGACCGGGCCGAGGAATTCCACGGCCGGACCCTGGATCAACTGGCGACAGCCGTTGCGATCTTCGGCAGCGACCGGAAGCTTCAGTTCTACAATGCGGCCTTCCGCCAATTGTGGGATCTGGAGCCGGCCTTCCTGGAAGGGAATCCCGAAGACGGTGCCATGCTGGATGCCTTGCGCGCGGCGCGCAAGATCCCCGAACAAGCGGATTATCGCGGCTGGCGCAAGAAAATGCTGGAGAGCTACCAGTCCGTCGAGGCGCGGGAAAGCTGGTGGCATTTGCCGGACGGCCGGACGCTTCGGGTTATCGCCAACCCGCACCCTCAGGGCGGTGTGACCTACATCTACGAGAATGTCACCGAGCAGCTGGACCTGGAAAGCCGCTACAATGCACTGACGCGAGTTCAGGGTGAAACGCTCGACAACCTCTCCGAAGCGGTTGCCGTGTTCGGTTCCGATGGCCGGCTGCGGCTCTGGAACCCGGCGTTCGGGCGTATCTGGGGTCTGCGCGAAGATCAGCTTGAAGGGGTGCCGCACGTCAACGACGTTGTCGAGGCCTGTGCGCTTGTCGAGGACGAACGGGTAGCCTGGGAGCAGCTTGCTGAAAGTGTCACCGGTCTGGTGGACAATCGCATGCAGGCCGCCGCCCGAATGGAGCGTCACAACGGGGCTGTGCTTGACTACGCGACAGTGCCGCTCCCGGATGGCGGAACGCTTGTGACATTCGTCGATGTCACCGACAGCGTGAATGTGGAACGGGCCCTTGTCGAGAAGAACGAGGCTCTGGAGCAGGCGGATCAGCTGAAGAATGCGTTCATTCAGCATGTTTCCTATGAACTCCGCTCGCCATTGACCAACATCATCGGCTTCGCGCAGTTGCTGTCCAATCCGAAATTCGGCGAACTGTCGATCAAGCAGAGCGAATATGCCGACTACATCATGTCGTCGTCTTCGGCGCTGTTGGCGATCATCAACGACATTCTCGATCTGGCGACCCTGGATGCAGGAATTATGGAGCTGGACCTCGGTGAGGTGGATGTCGCCGCAACGGTTGACGCGGCTGTCGAGGGTCTGAAGGACCGGATCGCCGAGGCTCAGATCGAATTGCGGACGCATGTCCCCGCGGACATCGGCACAATGTTTGCGGATGAAAAACGCCTTCGTCAGGTGCTGTTCAATCTGATCTCGAATGCTATCCGCTATTCCGAAGAGCATGGAATGGTTGATATCAGTTGTAACCGGGAAGCGGATCAGGTCGTCTTCGTTGTGCAGGACCACGGGTGTGGTATTCCCTCTGAAGTCGTTTCACAGGTTTTCAACCGGTTCGTCGGGCATGACGCGGGTGCACGCCGCCAGGGCGCAGGCCTTGGGCTTGCCATCGTCAAGAGTTTTGTGGAACTGCACGGCGGCCGTGTCGAAATCGATTCCGTAGAAGGAAAGGGCACGACCGTAACCTGCACTTTCCCGGCAACACCCAAAGTCTCCGGACGGGTCGCCGCCGAATAAGATTCTGGAGACGTCATGTCCGCAAAGGACCTGCGCCGGATTACCAATCCCGATCTGAAGATTACCCTCGCCGATGAGGCCGCCACAGTCCGGTTCGCCGATGACCTGGCGGCGATCCTCCAGCCTGGCGATCTCATTTGCCTGTCCGGTGATTTGGGGGCCGGCAAGTCGACACTCGCGCGTGCGCTGCTGCGGTCCCTGGCGGACGATCCCGCGCTGGAGGTTCCAAGTCCCACCTTTACCCTCGTTCAGACCTACGAGCTGCCGCGCTTTCCCGTTTCGCACTTCGATCTCTACCGGCTGGAAGAGCCGGAGGAGCTGGAAGAGCTGGGTCTCGACGAACTGCTGGAAACCGGTGCAGCACTCGTGGAGTGGCCGGAGCTGGGCGGTGATCTCCTGCCGGGGTCAAGAGTATGGCTGCAGCTGGCCGGCGATGACGGTGACAGCCGCGCCCTCAGCGTGAGTTTTGAAGGGACGGATTTTGCCAAGCGCCTGGAGCGGTCACGAGCGATCAGGGCATTTTTGAATGTTTCCGGTTGGCCGGATGCCGGGCGGCGCTATTTGAAAGGCGATGCGTCCGCGCGGACATACGAGCGGATCTGTGGATCCAGCCGGGTCTCCGTCCTGATGAATTCTCCGGCCCTCTATGCGGAGAGGGATCTCTGCGCGGAGTTGAGCTACAGCGAGATTGTGCATTTGGCACAGGATGTCCGCCCGTTCGTTGCGATTGGCCGCGAGCTGAAAAAGCGCGGCTATGGCGCCCCGGATATCTACGCGTCTGATCTCGGTCAGGGTTTTTTGCTTCTCGAAGATCTTGGCGATGACGGCGTTTTGAAGAACGGGTCACCTGATCCGGAGCGCTATGAAGAGGCGACCCGGCTGCTGGCAAAAATGCACGGCGAAGACTGGCCGGTGGAGGTCCCGCTTGAAGGTGGCGCCACTTACCGGGTGCCCGCCTATACGCGATCGGCGATGCTGGCCGAAGCTGATCTGTTTCTGGACTGGTATGTGCCTGAAATGACGGGTGCTGAAGCCTCTGCAGCGTTGAGGCAGGAGTTTCATGCCCTCTGGGGGCAGGTCCTTGACCGGACTTTGGATGCCCAGACAGGCTGGGTTCTGAGGGATTATCATTCGCCCAACCTCTTATGGCTAGCGGGACGGGAAGGGCTGGACCGTATTGGACTGATCGATTTTCAGGACGCTGTAATCGGACCGGTGGCCTATGATGTCGGGTCCCTTCTGTTCGATGCGCGGGTAGAAGTCTCTCAGCCACTGGAAGCGTCCTTGCTGCGCACCTATGTTGAGGCACGGAAACAACAGGCCAAGGATTTTGACGAGACGGGGTTCAAAGCAGCTTATGCCGTGATGTCGGCCCAGCGGATTACAAAGATCCTCGGTATTTTCGTACGTTTGGCCAGACGGGATGGCAAACCCGTCTATCTTGACCACTTACCGCGTATGAATGCCTATCTGGACCGTGTTCTTGCTCACCCCGTGCTATCGGATCTGAAGCTCTGGTATGACAGGAACAGGCCTTGAACGGATTAGCTGAATGAGCGAAACGACTTTCTGCCCTGAAAAGGCGATGATCCTGGCGGCTGGCATCGGCAAGCGTATGAGGCCGATCACCGCGACCACGCCGAAGCCTCTGATCGAGGTCAATGGTCAGGCCCTGGTCGATCACGGGATGGACCGCCTCGCGGCCGCCGGGGTAAAGACCTGTGTGGTGAACGTGCACTATCTGGCGGATCTGGTGGAAGTGCATGTCAAACGCCGGCAGGACATGGATATCCTGATTTCAGACGAGCGCGATGAGCTGCTGGAAACCGGCGGCGGCATCAAAAAAGCTCTGCCGCTTTTGGGTGATGAGCCGTTCTTTCAGCTGAATGCAGATACGTCCTACTGGATCGAAGGCGTGAAACCGAACCTCGACCATATGATTGAGGCCTGGGACGATAGCCGCATGGATGCGCTGTTGCTGATCGCGGAGACGGTCAAGGCTGTTGGCTACGGCGGCCGGGGTGATTTCGATATGGCAAAGGACGGTGCCTTGATCCGGCGGCAGGAACGCGGCGTGACACCGTTTGCCTACGCCGGAGCGGCGATCCTCCATCCGCGCCTGTTTGAAGGGGCTCCCGATGGTGCCTTCTCGATGAACCAGTTGTTCGACAAGGCCATCGAGCAAGGACGTTTGTTCGGCGTCCAGATGGAAGGGATCTGGCTTCATATCGGAACACCCCAAGCCATCCGGGCCGCTGAATACGCTGTGCGCGAAAGCGCGGCTTGAGCCATGATGGCGGGCGGGAGCACCAAGCGCATCTTTACGGTCCCGCCTTCGGTACCATTCCTCCGGACACTGGCGGAAGCCCTTGTCGACGGGACATTAATTCCCGGCTTCCGTCCGCTTGACGATCCGTTGCTTCTGTCAACCGTTACGCTCTACCTGCCGACCCGGCGGGCGGCGCGTCTTCTGCCTGAGATCTTTCAGGACCTTTTCGGCGGCAGGTCCGTTTTGCTTCCGGCCATTCGTCCGGTTGGGGATGTCGATGAGGATGACCAGCTGCTGCGCGGTGGAGCAGACGGCGAGCCCTTGCCGCCCGCCATGCCCGTTCTGGAACGTCATCTTGCCATGACCCGGCTGGTGATGGCGTGGAAAGGCGCGTTGCGGCGCGAAGTGTTGAACCTCCGTCTCGATGAGCCCCTGGGGGTTCCGGCATCGGCTGCCGATGCGGCCTGGCTGGCAGGTGATCTGCTGACCTTGATGGATGAGATCGAGACCGAGGAGGCCGAGTGGTCCGATCTTGAGGGCCTGGTGCCTGAAGACCATGCCCGCTACTGGCAGATCACGCTGGATTTCCTGAAAATCGTTCAGCAGATGTGGCCGGCGCATCTTGCAGAACAGGACAAAATCGACCCGAAGCAGCGCCGCTCCCTGTTGATCCGCCGGGAGGCTGAAAGACTTGCCTCGGCAAAACCCAAAGGCCCGGTGATCGTTGCCGGTGCGACGGGCTCGGTTCCCGCAACAGCCGAACTGATGAAAGCCGTCTCGGGTCTTGCGCAGGGAGTGATTGTTCTGCCGGGGCTCGACCTCCACATGGACGACAAGTCCTGGGCGGTGCTTGGTGGCCGGGACACGGCAAAAGCCCGGGATCCGAAAGCGCCGTGGAAGGCTGTTCAATCTGTCCCCGGACATCCGCAATATGGACTCAAGCAGCTTCTGGAAACGCTTGGAGCGGAGCGCCAGGATGTTTGTTTGTTAAGGGGCGCTGCGGACGGGCCACTTGCGGACCGCGAGAAAATCGTTTCGGAGGCACTGCGCCCGGCAGAGACATCCGATGGCTGGATGGGCTTTCTCGATGATTTCGATGAAACGCGCCGGATGGCTGCCCTTGAGGGCGTCGGTTTGATCACCGCCTCCAACGAAGCCGAAGAAGCTCTTGCCGTCGCCGTTGCCTTGCGTGAGGCTCTCGCCCGGGGAGAGACCGCCGCACTGGTGTCTCCCGACAGGCTTCTGGCCCGGCGTGTCTCAAACGAGCTGGCCCGCTGGCACATTGAGGTCGACGACAGCGCGGGCCGCCCATTGGATCAAACACCGCCTGCGATCCTGACGCTTTTGTCTGCCCGTCTGGCTCTGGGAGGTTGTGATCCCATCGACCTTCTCTCCTTGCTCAAGCATCCGCTCGCCCGGCTCGGGCTTGCGGTCAAGGATATCCGCTCTGCGGCTCGGGCTTTGGAGCGGGGCGTTCTGAGAGGTCCCCGTGCCCGGCCGGGAACAGCTGGATTGCGGCAGGCTGTCCTTGCTTGCCGGGAAGACGCCGGAACGGGACGTACACCACCACGCTGGAAGAAGATTCACGAAGCAGATTGGGAGCCCATTCTAGCTCTCGTGGATGCCCTCGCCCATGCGCTGGAGCCGCTGGAAAGCCTTTCGGACAGTCATGAGCCGGTATCCGTGGTGGAATTGGCGAAAGCCCAGACGGAGGTTCTGCACAGGATTGGTATCGACGAAACCGGGTCCGATGCCGAACTCTATGCCGGAGAAACGGGTGATGCCCTGGCTCTTTTGCTGACCGGACTGCTGGATGCGGAGGCGAGTGGCCTGTCCATAATACCCGGAGAATGGCCTTCTGTTCTCGCGGCACTGATGTCCGGGGCCTCTGTGCGGCGCCGGCTTCCGGGCGATCCACGGGTCCAGATCCTGGGCCCGATGGAAGCACGGTTGCAGTCGCCCGACCTGATTATTCTGGGGGGACTGAACGAAGGGGTCTGGCCTCAGCGCACGCGTAATGACCCTTGGCTGAACCGGCCGATGAAGCGGGATCTCGGACTTGATCCGCCTGAGCGCCGGATTGGGGCGGCGGCTCACGATTTCGCGCAGGGGCTGGGAGCGCGCAGAGTGCTCCTGTCCCGCGCTGCCCGGGCAGACGGCGCGCCGACTGTCGCCTCCCGCTGGCTGCAACGGCTCCTGACCCTTGCCGGACCGGACGTCGAGGCAGGGATGGAACAGGGGGGCGGGCAATACCGCATATGGGCAGGCCTTTTGGACCGGAGCGAGGGCGCTGTGCGCTCCGCCGCCCGGCCAAACCCGAAACCGCCCTTGCCAGCACGCCCGAAAAGTCTGTCTGTCACGGAAATCGAGCGTCTGGTGCGGGACCCTTACGCGATCTTCGCCCGTCATGTTCTGGATGTGCAGCCGGTCGACCCGATTGGCGGCGAGCCGGGCGCTGCGGACAAGGGTACGATCATCCACGATGCCCTTGCGGAATTCCTGGAGAACTGGAGCGAGCCCTACGACGAGGCCGCTGTTGCCCGCCTGATTGAGATTGGCGCCGGGCATTTTGCGCCGTTGGATGCCTTTCCTGCCATCCGGGCTCTTTGGTGGCCGCGGTTCGAGCGGATCGCCCGTGGATTTATCACCTTCGAAGCTGCCAGGAGCGAGCGGGTCGAAAAGCGGTTTCTCGAAATCTCTGGCGGCGTTGAACTGCCGCTGCCCGGCTTGGAGTTCCGCCTGAAAGGGCGGGCTGACCGGATCGACCTGATGAAGGACGGGACAATCGCGGTTGTCGATTACAAGACCGGGCAAGTGCCGTCGATCAAGCAGGTGGAAGCGCTTCTGGCCCCGCAAATGCCTCTTGAGGCAGCCATGATCCAGCGGCTGGGGTTCAAGGATGTTCCGGCCCGTCTGCCGATCTCCGATTTGCTTTACATTCAGCTCAAGGGCGGCGCGGATCCGGTCATTCCGATGCCGCGCAATCCGAAAGACAAGGATCTGGGGGAGCTTGCCGAAGAAGCCTGGCAACGGCTCGAGACGCTTATCGCTCACTACGGCCTGGAGGAAAACGGCTATCTCTCCCGCGCAAGGGTGATGATGGAGGGCCGCACCGATGGCCCTTACGATCATCTGGCGCGGGTGCAGGAATGGTCCATCGGCGGGGAGGAGGGCGAATGAGCGGCTTTCAGATCCCCGAACTCACCCGCGAACGGCAGGACCGTGCGTCCCAGCCACGGGCTTCAGCCTGGGTGAGCGCCAATGCCGGGTCCGGCAAGACCTTTGTTCTCTCCCGCCGCGTCGTCCGGTTGCTGCTGGATGGCACCGACCCGTCCCGTCTGCTCTGCCTGACCTTCACCAAGGCCGCTGCCGCAGAAATGGCGACCCGCGTTTTCCGTATTCTCGGCGACTGGGTGACCATGAGCGATGAGGCGCTTGCGGCTGAGCTGGAAAGCATTGAGGGCTGCAAGCCCGACGCGGCCCGCCTGGCGTTGGCGCGTCGGCTGTTCGCCCGTGCCCTGGAAACGCCCGGGGGCCTGAAAATTCAGACCATCCATGCCTTTTGCGAAGCGCTTTTGCATCAGTTTCCGCTGGAAGCCAATGTGGCTGGTCATTTCACCGTTTTGGACGACAGGATCGCCAGGGAACTGATGGCTGAGGCGCGGGCCTCGGTCTTGAATGAAGCGGAAAACGATCCGGACAGCAAGTTCGGTGCTGCCCTGTCGATGCTGATTTCGCTGATGCCGGATGCCAGTGCAGAAAAGGCGCTGGACGAGCTGATCCGCAGCCGTGATGCATTCCGCAGCTGGATCGACGACGAAGGCGATCTGGACTTGGCGCTGGCAAGTCTGTCCGCTGAGCTTGGCGTGTCCGCCGGTGTCAGTTTGAGCTCTATGGAGGAGCGGTTTCGCGGCGAAAGCCTGATCGACGGGAATACAGCCAAGTCTTATGCCGAAGCTCTCATGGCTGGTGGCAAGACCGATACAGCCCGGGCGGACCAGCTCGTTGCTGCCTGGACCCGGCAGGATGCGGTCGCCTTCAAGGATGCATGGTTGCCTATTTTTCTGACCGGAAAGTTGGAGCCACGCAAATCGCTGGCGACCAAGAAGGTCGCGGAGGCTTTTCCGCAGGTGGTGGAGCAGCTGGAAGCCGAGCAGGCGCGGTTGTTGATGCTTCTGGAAGAGCGGGCAGCCGTTGTCACCTATGAAGGGACACGTGCGCTCCTGCGCCTCGCGCATGCGGTGATCGAGCGCTACGAGAAGGCAAAAGCGCGCAAGGGATTCCTTGATTTCGAGGATCTTGTGGTCCGCACCGCCAACCTTCTGTCCCGATCCGATGCGGCGCAGTGGGTGCAATACAAACTCGATCAGGGGCTGGATCATATCCTCGTCGATGAAGCACAGGACACCAGCCCGCGCCAGTGGCAGGTTGTTCGCTCCCTGGCGGAGGAGTTTTTCTCCGGCGAAGGCGCGCGTGGACAGGTGCGGACGATCTTTGCCGTGGGGGATGAAAAGCAGTCGATCTACTCGTTCCAGGGGGCGGTGCCCGCCTATTTCGACGAAATGCGCCGGACCTTCGCCAAGCGCTCGGAAGAAGCGGAGCGGGTGTTTCACTCGGTCGACCTGCAGCTTTCCTTCCGTTCGACGCCGGATGTGCTCGGTGCGGTCGATCAGGTCTTCGCCGCATCCGATGCCCACAAAGGCTTGTCGCAGGAGCTGAAGGCACCTGTCCATGAGGCGATCCGCAAGGATCCGGGCATTGTCGATCTGTGGCCTTTGGAGCAGGAAGCGGAGATCGAGGAGCCGGAAGACTGGCGGACACCTTTGGACCGTGTCGGTTCCGGCAGCCCCATGCTGCGGGTTGCCCGCAGGATTGCGGAAACCATCGGCGGCTGGATGCGGGACGGAACCGCTGGTCCAGGCGATGTGCTGGTGCTGGTGCGCAAGCGCGGCCCCTTTGTCGAGGCGTTGAACCGGGAGCTGAAGTCTCACGGAATACCAGCGGCCGGCAGCGACCGGCTTGTGCTGACAGATCACATCGCGGTCAAGGATTTGGCCGCGCTGGGGCGCTTCATGCTGCTTCCCGAAGACGATCTGTCTCTGGCCTGCGTGCTGAAGAGCCCGCTGATTGGTCTGGACGATGACGATCTGCTGAAGATCGCCAGAGACACGCCTGACAAAGCGAGGGCCGGAACACTCTGGCAGTCGCTGGTGAAAAAATCCGAAGACGACCCAAAATGGCAGGAGGCGCGTGCGCTTCTGGAGTTGTGGCGGTCCCGTGCAGACTTCATGCCGCCCTACGAATTCTACGCCCGGTTATTGGCGGCCGATGGTGGGCGGCAGCGCTTCCGCAACCGGCTTGGCGTCGAGGTTGACGATGTCCTCGATGAATTTCTTGCCCTGACGATGAGTTATGAGCAGGCTGGAACGCCCGGCCTGGAAGGGTTTTTGGCGTGGATGGCCGCGGCGCCAACGGAGATCAAGCGTGAGCTGACCAACTCCAAGGGCATGGTGCGGATCATGACCGTTCACGGCTCCAAGGGGCTGGAAGCGAAAATCGTGATCCTAGTGGATCCAGGTGGCGCCCCGGTAAGTGCCATTCACGACCCCGCTTTCCTGCCGCGCCCGCGCAATAACAATCCGTTGTTGCCGCCGGCGCTGGTCTGGTTGCCGACAAAGGCAGACCGGACACCTTGGCATGGTGAGGCAATAGACGAGCTGCGGGAAGGACAGGAGGAGGAATACCGCCGTCTCCTCTATGTTGCGCTGACCCGCGCGGAGGACCGGTTGATTGTTTGCGGCTGGGAACCCCGGCGCGGGGCTCATGACG
>JBNKOQ010000088.1:0-10199 GCA_050294735.1 Roseibium sp.
CTGGCCGGGCTTGAAAAAGCGCTCCGATGCCTGGAAGCTGGCTCTTGGCGGGTTGATCGTGACAGCAGGTGCCGTCGGTCTCGTTGCCCTATTTCAGTGAGCACGACGGGCAGGTCAAACGCGATTGCGGAGATAGGCCTCAAAGGCCGACAGCGTCACATCGGAGACATAATGCTCAATCCCCTCCGCATCCATTTCGGCAGCCTCTTCAGGAACGCCGACCGCCAGCAATAATTCGACCACCAGCCGGTGCCGGGCCCTCACCTTTTCGGCCATCTCGGCGCCTTCCTCTGTCAGGAAAACGCCACGGTAGGGACGTGAGGTCGCCAGGCCTTCCCGCTTCAGCCGGGCAACCGCTTTTGTCGCGGTCGGATGAGTTACCCCGAGGCGGCGTGCGATATCCGTGATACGGGCTTCGCCGTGCTCCTGGAGCAGATCTGCGATCAGCTCGGTATAATCTTCCAGAAGTGCGGCTGAACGCGCCGAGCGCGCCTGAGTGAAGCGGTCCGCAGCCTCCTCCGCCTTTTCATCATCGCTAATGTGATTTGCCTCGGTCTCAGCCGCACCGACCTTATCGGCTGCATCGATACGATCTCCCTCTGCGCCCGGGACGACCGGCGCTGCTTTTTTATCCGGCAATGCTTTGCTCCTCCCGGTCACGACCGTTTTAAAATCTGCTTCTCATTATACAGCCTAGGCTACACCTTGCAAATCACGGCTAAAATTTCTCCATAAATTTGCATAATGTTCTAAAATTAGGTCATTGACACTAGTGTAGCCTTGGCTACATTTAGAAAGATTACAAACAATAGCCAGAACCGCCGCCATGAGCACCAGTCTCGCCAGAACAACCCTCACCGAACGCACAACCACTGCGATGGCGGATACGCTTGCCGGCAAACGCACCGGCGTTCGCTCCACCCTGGCGTTCTTCGGGCCTGCGGTTATCGCATCCATCGCCTATATGGACCCTGGGAACTACGCCACGAACATTCAGGCGGGTGCGGGCTACGGCTATACGCTCTTGTGGGTGGTCGTGATGGCCAATCTCATCGCCATGCTGTTTCAGGGGCTCTCCGCCAAACTGGGCATTGTGACGGGCCGCAATCTGGCTGAAATGTGCCGGGAGCAATTCCCGGGCCCTGTCGTCTGGATAATGTGGGCGGTCAGTGAAGTTGCGGCGATGGCGACCGATCTGGCCGAGTTCCTGGGGGGCGCCATCGGCCTTGCCTTGCTATTCGACATGCCGCTGATGGCAGGCATGATTGTCACGGCCATTGTGACCTACGGTATCCTCCTGTTCGAAGGCCGCGGATACCGGCCGATGGAACTGATCATCGGCGCTCTTGTTGCCGTGATCGGGCTTTGCTATCTGGCCGAAGTGCTGATTGCACCGATTGACTGGGCCCAGGCAGGCTTGGGTGCGGTAACTCCGCAGATCCCGGACGCCTTGGCCCTGACGATCTCGGTTGGCATCATCGGAGCAACGGTCATGCCGCACGCGGTTTATCTCCACTCGGGCCTGACGCAGGCACGCGCGCCGGTGCAAAACGAAGCAGAGCGGCGGAGATTGCTGCGGTTTTCCAACATTGAGGTCGTTATTGCTCTCGCCCTCGCCGGACTGATCAATATCGCCATGGTAATGATGGCCTCCAGCGCATTCCACTCCGGTCACAGCGAAGTGGCCGAAATCGAAACGGCTTACCACATACTAACGCCGTTGCTCGGTGGGGCTGCGGCTGCCGCCTTCCTCGTTTCCTTGATAGCGTCCGGCGTTTCCAGCTCAGTGGTCGGCACCATGGCCGGTCAGATGATCATGCAGGGCTTCGTGCATTTCAGCATTCCCATCTGGCTGCGCCGCCTGATAACCATGCTGCCCGCTTTCGTCATTGTTGCCATGGGCGTCAATGCCACGGAAGCGCTGGTGCTCAGCCAGGTGGTGCTCAGCATCGCCCTGCCCGTGCCGATGATCGCGCTGGTGCTCTTTACCCGAAACAAGAAAATCATGGGCGCCTACGCCAACAGCAGGCTGGTGGATGCATTGGCATGGACAGGGACCGTAATTGTCCTGAGCCTCAATGCCATTCTGCTACTTCAGACTTTCGGCGTGCCTATCCCGGGCCTCCCCGGTTAAATCCGCAAGGCCGGTTGCCGACATAACAAAGCAGAGCATTTTACCCATCATTGTTGAACCGGTTGATTCAACAATGATGAATGTTGTCTAGCGCTTGTTCAGCTCATCGTCCGGGTCGTCGACCTCGGGGTCGTAGTCGGATGCGTTGAAGCCGAGCAGGTTCCAGGTCTGCTGCATGTGCGGCGGCAGGGGCGCGGAAACATCGATGATCCCGTGCCCGGACGGATGCGGAATACGGATCCGGCGTGCCAGAAGATGCAGCCGGTTTTGAATACCGCCCGGCAGTTCCCAGTTCTCGATGTTGAAATACTTGTCATCGCCGATAATCGGATGCCCGATGTGGGCCGCATGGGCTCTGAGCTGGTGCGTCCGGCCCGTAATAGGCTTCATCGTCACCCAGGAGAGCTTCTGAGCCGACTGCTCAAACACCGAATAAAGCGAAACCGCATGCTGGGCATCGTCCTTGCCCTGACGGACCACCTGCATGCGCTCTTCTTCTTCATCGCGGGCGAGGAACGTCGAGATCCGGCCCTGCTTCGGCTTGGGAACGCCGGCAAGCATCGCCCAATAGACCTTCTGGGTATTACGATGGCGGAATGCCTTGGTCAGTTCCTGCGCTGCCCTGCGGGTCTTTGCCACGAGAATGATGCCGGAGGTTTCGCGGTCGAGCCGGTGGACCAGACGCGGCTTGTCCCCCTTCTGATCGGTGAAGGCAGACAGCATCCCGTCCAGATGGCGCTTCAGCCCCGAACCGCCCTGTACCGCAAGACCGGCAGGTTTGTTCAGCACCATGACATGGCTGTCCTCAAACAGCATCATGTCTTCAATCGCCTTGCGGTCATCATCGATCAGTTTGGTCGACTTGGGCCGCGCATTTTTCTTGTCGTCGGCGGGCACTTCAACGCCGAGCGGCGGAATGCGGACCGTCTGCCCCTTGGCTATGCGCGTGGAGCTCTCCACCCGTTTGCCGTCCAGACGCACCTGCCCTGTCCGCAAAAGCTTTTGCAGACGGCCGAAGCCAAGCCCTGGAAAATGCGCTTTAAACCAACGGTCGAGGCGCATGCCCGCCTCATCGGCGGTCACTTGTTTCTGTTCAATCGCGGACATTTGAATCTCTTCGCGCGCGGATCTGGCGCGCGTCTTCCTAAAGGCCGACCCAACGCCGGCAAACACTTGCCCCCGCGTATAGGGGTAAATGCAGAAATTTGGAACCCCCGCAGCCATTCGCGATGTGCGCGGTCAGCTCCCAAGCTGACGCATCAGGAACAGCCCGGCGAACACGGCGACCAAAGATAGCAGAATGGACAGCCCGACATAGAGCATCGCCGCGCCCGTATCGCCACGCTGCCACATCACTGCAGTATCGAGGGAAAATGCGGAAAAAGTCGTGAAACCGCCCAGGATCCCTGTTGCAACGAAGTATCTGAGTCCGTGCAGTCCGACCAGATCGTGCCGGGTCAGCCAGCCAATAAAAAGGCCCATGATGAGGGAACCGATCACATTGACTGAGAACGTTCCATAGGGAAATCCGGGACCCAAAAAGCGAAGGGTGATCAGACCAACAAGATGACGCCCACCAGCCCCCAGGCCTCCGCCGAGCATAACGAGAAGAAGATGTTTCATAAGGCAGATATAAAGAACGGATTTTATCAGGGCCAGTGAGTATTTACCGAAATTCGCACTGCATAAATCAATCTGCGGATTTCGAAATGTTATGCCACCGCCTGCGCGCGGAAGCCTCACCATCCCTGCCCTGAGCCGACTTGGCGCCAGAATGCTGCAGGGACAGATAGTAAACCAGCACCGGATCAGACGCAGCGGTCTCGGACGAAGACAGGTGCGCCCTCAAGAAGGTGCTGCGATCCCGGTTGGCACCGCCAGACCAGGACCAGTCGAAGATGCCCGCAAAAGCCGGATCCAATTGTGTCAGGCCATTTTCGATGTCGGCGCTGATATTCTCGATAAAACTGAGCTGCCGCGTTACAGCAGAAACTTCCGAATTCAACTTCCGTCCGAATGTTTCGTAACTCATGTTGAACATCACGGGCGCGACGAGGCAGGCAAGGCAAACCGAGCCGATCAGCCCTTCAATGGCGTTGATCGGTTTGCACTTGAAGGTCCGCCAAACCAACAGAACGATCATCAGGACAATCACAAAAAGCCCGAGATAGTTCAGATTGTTCGTCATCCAGGACAAAAGCGTCTCCGGTCCGCGAGCCAGCCCCTTGCTGCCTCGCACCAATTTCATCGCTGCCAGATAACAGCAAATTGGTTCATGAAAGTTTTACCGCTGCCCGGTTCAATCGGTGGTGGTTAAAACTTCCTTTTGTTTTTGCCCCATTTCTTCGAAAATTTTAACTTGCTCATCGTACTTCGGGTCGATCGTGCCGCAGAGCCGGTCCCAGAACGAAAAGAAGTTCGCGAAGTTGTAGCGGAAACGCGAATGGTGCTGATCGTGGAACGTCACGCAGACCATCGGCGATGGCAAACGGGACAAGGGAGAGGCATAGAACTCGAAGCCCGAGTGGCCAATGGTTCCATTGAAGTGATCCCAGAGACGGTGAACGATCAGAACCTCAATCGGTATGGGCAGAATGACAACAGCCCAGAGATAGTAGCTCTGCATCACAAAGGCATCGACCAGATCGTCCGAATAGGTGCTCCAGACGGTCGGTGCGACCGAGCGGTGATGTTCCGCGTGAAAGCGGTACAGCCACTTGGTGTGCATCAAGCGGTGCCCCCAATAGAACCAGGCATCAAAGGCGACAACGGAGACCGCGAACATCAGGATCGCGGACCACCAGGTCAAAGGCAGGGGTGACACGAGTGTCCAGCCCTTCAGGGACAGGAAGATCCCCCCCGCCATGCAGCCCCCGGTCGCGAGCAGCGACCAGACGCTTTGGCGGATTTCCTTCCACATGCGTTTTTCACCGCGGCGGTTTTGCTGAATCCGGCGCTCCGGGTGCCGGTTCTGGATCTGCACAAGCACCCAGCCGGTCGCAAAATACAGGAAGACATTAATACCGTAGACCGCTGCATAGATCGGCAGAAACTCAAGCAGGGCATTACTAATTTGCTGCAGCATGGCTTATCCTGTTGCTGAGAACCAATTGTCTCTTATGCGGCGTTTTTCTCGACCCGGGAGGCCTTTGAGTCCGGTATTTCGCCGGTCACTTCCATTTCCTGAACGAGATCATCATATTTTGGATGAACAGTTCCCATGACGCGATCCCAAAAAGAAAAAAAGTTACCGAAATTATAGTGAAACTGGGAATGGTGCAGATCGTGAAACGTGGTGCAGATCAAAGGTGATGGAAACCTCGAGGACTTCGAGGCGAAATACTCGAAACCCGAGTGACCGATCATCCCGGAAATCTGGTCGAACAGGCGCAGCGCGAACACCGACAGCGCGGGCACCGGCAATACGAACCAGACAACCAGATAAAATCCGTGCTCGATCAACGTATCCATAGTCGTTGAACTGTCATTGCTCCAGACGGTCGGCGCCACCGACTGATGATGCGGCAAGTGCCACTTGTAAAACGCCTTGAGATGCAACAGGCGATGCCCCCAGTAGAACCAGGCGTCGAACAGAACAAAGCAGATCGCGAACATCAGCGGGAAAGACCACCAGCTCAGCGGCAATGGTGCCACCAGCGTCCAGCCTTGAGCTTGTGAGAAATAACCGAGGGACAAAAGCACCGAGGATGTCGCAAGGGCATGCATGGAGGCCCTGATTTCCAGCCACATACGCTTCGAGCCATCACGGGTTTTCTGGATCCGGCGCTCCGGATGCCTGTTGTTGAACCAGGTTACCCCGAGCCCTGTCGCGAAATAGATCACAATCATCGTGGCATAGATGCTTGCGAAGACAATCAAATAATCGACCAAAAGCTGCATCGTCTCAAATTCCTGACCGGCAGTGCGGCTTGCCGCTTGCCTTATAACTCGGGCGCTTGTCCGGATTATTCATTCGGAGTGTTATTCTGGCCAATCCGGTAAAGTGTCGCGCCGGTGATTTCAAGCCCTGCGGCCTTGCCACCGGCCGAACCGGCACGCTGAGCACAAGCGCTCACTCCGTCGTCAGGCGAACTCAATCATAGTCGCGGTGCAATGAAAAGCTTGAGCTGGCGCAAAGCCTCCAGGTGGCTTGCGTTAAATTGACGCCTGAACCTTTTGCTTGAGAGTGGCGATCAGGTCAGGATCTTCCGTCAATTCCGTCTCTTCTTCCTCCAGGATCGCCAGGAACAGATCACGGCGCAGCGGGGCAAGCTCCTCCGGCGTAATGCTGCCCTCCCCTGCTGCTGATAGAACAATCCCGACGAGCCTCTCGGCTGCATTCAACCGGCCCCACAGGTAATCATGTTCCCGCCAGCCCCGATTGAAGAATGCGCCGAAGGAGTTGAGTGAAGCGCCTTTCAGCTGAAAGCCGTCGGCCTGCAGGATACCCGTCTCCTTTGGGCTGATACGGTCCACCAGAACCTCGCTTACTTCTGAAAAATCATTGCTTTGCAGAACCGGAAAGGTGACTAGGTCATAGAACGCAAAGCCGACGTAGGCCCGCAGCAGTTCCTGATAAAGGTCCAGCGGCAGAAGATCCGCTGCCGTTTCAGCAAACATCTCATCATGCAAACTGTCCAGATCGGACAACCCCATCAGATCTCCCAGGCGCGCCAGCATCTCGGCCAGCTGACTGTTATCCGTTTGGGCTCTGCCGTCACTTTGCATGACAACGGCGGTTTCAGCCATCTTTTGACTTTCCTGCCCGTAAAACCCGCTCTCCCAGCGCCGCCCCAGATGATCGATCTGCTCGTAGAGCAGGCTCTTGAAGTGATCCAGCTTATCCTGACCCGCGTCGGTCATTGAGATCGAGGAGCTCTGGTAAAATCCGTTCAGTTTCCGAATGGCAAAGCGAAGACGCCGGATCCGGTAATCGACATCGAGCCCTCTGAGAAACTTGACCAAGCCGTCGTCCGGGCCCGGCGGCCCGTTTCCGAGAATCTTGGCCAGTTCCTCCAGATGACGGGATATCCAGTGCTGAAGGCCCTCGGCCCTGGCCGACCTTCCCTGTTTTCTGGCGAGCTCGGACAACAACTCAGCCGCCCGGTCGCCCACCGCATGCAACTTCAGGGACTGATAGTTCAGGAAGGCATATCCGGCCTGACCGTGTGCGGCCTTGTTTGCCACTTTCCGGTAACGGGTCAGCGCCGCGGCTTTGAGCCTTTTCCGTCTGGGCAAAATCTTGCGGACCGCCGCATCGACCACCGGATCGGCTGCCGCAATTGTTTGTGCCAGCTGACGCCCCCGCCTGTTGCGCTCCTCAATATCGCGCAGGTCATCCCCCACCGGTTCATTCCGCGGGATATGCGCCAATGACGCGAGTATCACCTTGAAGAAACCTGGAAGAGGCTCGCCTGCTGGCGATGTGACACCTGCGGCGGAGGGGACCGGATCGACATAGACCAAACGCCGTGCCACCTCGCGCGCAGCAGGCCGCCGGCGGATAACGTCTATAACCGGCGAGAAAGGTTTGTTCATCACCACACTGCCGTCGACAAAGCTGCGTCTTACAGCGTTTTCGTCGTGCAGGTTAAGCCCCCTCCTGACAAAGTCATTCCGGTGCGGCCAGGTTTCGCCGCGCTGCTTGAGCACCCGGTCCATCTCGGAAATTGTGGCTGGCGGAAAAGCTCCGGGAAAAGAGGAGGTCGCCCTGGCTGCGAAAACCAGCTCGGACACGCTATCGGGGCCGAATTGGCTTTGGAGAAGACTGGGAACCCGGTGCTTGGCGCTAAAGCTCAGAACCCGCCTGTGATCCCACTCCTCCACGTAGGCAGGATCATCGATATGAATGCGACGCAGCTGGCCATTATAATCGGTCAACGTGACGAAAAGATCGAGTGTCTGACCTCGCGGGATGAGCGTTGAACCCTCCCGGTAGCTCTCATCCATCTTGTGGCAGGCATCCAGCATCCAGCCGATATAGCGCTCGCCGGAAAACGGCGGAGAGAACCAGCGGGACTGCATCAGTGTCCGCAATTTGTCACGGGTTTCGGCGTTTTCGATGCCTTTCCTCAGGCGCCGGGTAATCAGCCGGTCGAGCACCGGACTGAGGCTGGACTTCAGATAGCGCCGGATTCCACCTTGCGGACGGGCCAGTTGTGTAACGTCCGCGTTCTTGAGCCACAAATCACGGTGACTGTCGAGCGGCAGATCGTGAGCAATCGCCCGCGCCAGCATGATACCGTTGACGCCACCGGCCGAAGCGCCCGCAATCGCGTCGGTTACAACACGGATATCGACATGCTGCCCCAGCCGGTCCAGCAGCCTTTCATAAGCCCGTTCGCCTGCAGATGGCATCCGGTCCTTCGACGGATAGACCCCATTGCGCCCGATCCGCTCACTGCGGCAGGCTGAGGCACGAACAAGGTGGAGGACTTCCCGGCTGACACCATGCATATAGATCGCCAGCGAAACGCCGCCGTAAAAAACAAGTGCAAGCCGTAGCTCGATTTCCTTCATGACCCGGTCATCCCCGGCGGGCAGAATCATTCACCTGAACAGCTGCCAGCCATTCCCTGCTAAAAGCGTAGAAGGAAATCACTAATGGAAGCCTGCATCTCCATATTGCGCTGCAATCGAAATGCATTTGGGGTGTTCAGATCGGCCGCTTTTCATCGTGCTAAACAGTCTGCCCAGCTATTTGCGGAATGCACCTTCCGGCCGGTACCGGTCCATCACCCTGTCCAAAGCCTCATTGGTGATCGCCGGGTTCGCCTTTTGCAGGCACGGCAGCAAAAGCGCCTTATTCGCCCGCTGTTCGGCTCCGCTTGGATATTTGTCGGGCTCCGGCTGCACCGGCAGGAAGCAGGTGATGAAGACCTGCTCTTCAATACCAAGATCCGCCGCGATCTTGTCGGTGGGCCTGTTCGGGTCGTTGTCGGCCAGAGCCATGGAACTCAACGTCCACAATACCAGGCCTGACAAAGCGATCGTCTTCATGAGCACCTCCCCCATCTATTCCAGTCACAACTTCAAATCTGGTTGCTGCGTCCCTAGCGTTGCCTCGCCTTGCGGAGCTTGTCCCAATACTCCAGACGCTTTATGAGCTCCCGCTCGAACCCCCGCTCCGGTGGAGCGTAATACGTCTGACGGCCCATATCCTCGGGGAAATAGTCCTGCCCGGAGAACCCGTCCGGCGTGTCGTGGTCATATTGATAACCGTCGCCGTAGCCTTCGGATTTCATCAGCTTTGTCGGCGCGTTGAGGATATGCTTGGGCGGCAGCAGAGACCCATGTGATTTTGCGCTGCGCACAGCCGCCTTATAGGCCACGTAGACGCCATTCGATTTCGGCGCGGTCGCGAGATAGACCACGGATTGGGCAAGTGCCAATTCCCCCTCGGGCGATCCCAGCATTTGATAGGCATCACGAGCCGCATTGGCCTGCACAAGCGCATTAGGGTCCGCCAGGCCGATATCCTCGACGGCCATGCGGATCAGCCGCCGCGCCAGATAGAGCGGATCCTCGCCGCCATCCAGCATGCGGCAGAACCAGTAAAGCGCCGCATCCGGGTCTGACCCGCGAACAGACTTATGCAAGGCGGAAATCAGATTGTAATGGCCGTCCTGCCCCTTGTCATAAATCGGCGCCCGCCGCTGCACGATCTGCTGCAGCCGCTCGGCATCGAACATCTCATCGGCTCCGGCGGCACGCCAGACGTCCTCCGCCAGGGTCAAGGCCGACCGGCCATCACCATCAGCCATCCTGAGCAAGACACCCCGTGCCTCCTCATCCAACGGCAAGGCTTTGCCTTCCACTACCTCGGCACGGGACAGAAGCTGCCCCAGAGCTTCGAGATGCAGCGCGTGAAAGGTCATGACGTGGGATCTGGACAGCAAAGCGGCGTTGAGCTCGAACGACGGATTTTCCGTTGTCGCCCCCACCAGAGTGATCGTGCCGTCCTCCATCACCGGCAGGAAACTGTCCTGCTGGGCCCGGTTGAAGCGGTGGATCTCGTCGACGAAGAGAAGCGTCGCCCGGCCGGACATGGGGTGCGGGCGCTGCG
>JBNKOQ010000089.1:0-10171 GCA_050294735.1 Roseibium sp.
GTTTATCGATCTGCGCGATCATTATGGTGTGACGCAGTGCGTGATCGATCCTGACTCCGATGCTTTCAAGCTTGCGGAGAGCGTGCGCTCGGAATGGTGCATCCGCATCGACGGAGACGTGAAGAAGCGCACCGACGAGACGATCAATGCGGAAATCGCGACGGGTGAGGTCGAAATTTTCATCCGGGACATGGAAGTGCTGGGCGCGGCCAAGGAGTTGCCGCTGCCGGTCTTCGGTGAGCTGGACTACCCGGAAGAGGTGCGCCTGAAGTATCGCTATCTCGATCTGCGCCGGGACAAGCTGCACAACAACATGATCCTGCGCTCGAATGTCGTCGCGGATTTGCGCAAACGCATGTGGGATATCGGCTTCAACGAATTTCAGACACCGATTATTACAGCATCCTCGCCGGAAGGCGCGCGTGACTTCCTGGTGCCGTCCCGTTTGCATCCGGGCAAGTTCTACGCGTTGCCCCAGGCGCCGCAGCAGTTCAAGCAGCTGATCATGGTGTCCGGCTTCGACAAGTACTTCCAGATCGCGCCGTGCTTCCGCGATGAAGATCCGCGCGCCGACCGGTCGCCGACGGATTTCTACCAGCTTGACCTGGAGATGTCTTACGTTACCCAGCAGGATGTGTTCGACACAATCGAGCCGGTTCTGGCGGGCTGTTTCGAGAAATTCGGCGGCCGCCCGGTCAACCGCAATTGGCCGCAAATTTCCTACAAGGATGCGGCGCTGTGGTACGGCACCGACAAGCCGGATCTGCGTAACCCGATCAAGATGCAGGTTGTCTCCGAGCATTTTGACGGTTCCGGGTTCGCGATCTTCGCCAACCTTTTGAAGCAGGACGGCACCGAAGTGCGTGCGATCCCGGCGCCGAAGGGCGGCAGCCGCAAGTTCTGCGACCGGATGAACAAATTCGCCCAGCAGGAAGGCCTGCCGGGCATGGGCTACATCTTCTGGCGCAAGGCCGAGGACGGCTCCATGGAAGCGGCTGGCCCGCTGGCCAAGAACATCGGCCCGGAACGCACCGAAGCGATCCGCCAGCAGCTCGGTCTTGAGATCGGCGATGCGGCCTTCTTCCTGGGTGGCAAGCCGAAGAGCTTTGAAAAGGTCGCGGCCAAGGCCCGCACCATCATTGGCGAAGAGCTTGGCCTGACCGACATGAACCGGTTCGAGTTCGCCTGGATCGTCGACTTCCCGATCTATGAGAAGGACGAAGAGACCGGGGAAATCGACTTCGAGCACAATCCTTTCTCCATGCCGCAGGGCGGAATGGAAGCGTTGGAAGGCGACCCGCTTCAAGTCAGAGGCTATCAGTACGATCTGGCCTGTAACGGGCATGAGCTGGTCTCTGGCGCGATCCGGAACCACAAGCCGGAAATCATGTACAAGGCCTTCGAAATCGCCGGCTATCCGCCGGAGGAAGTCGACAAGCGCTTTGGCGGGATGGTCAACGCCTTCCAGTATGGCGCGCCGCCGCATGGTGGTTGTGCTGCGGGGATCGACCGGATCGTGATGCTGCTGGCAGACGAAGCGAACATTCGCGAAGTCATCATGTTCCCGATGAACCAGAAAGCGGAAGACCTGATGATGGGCGCGCCGTCCGAGCCCCAGTCGGCTCAGCTGCGCGAATTGCATTTGCGTCTGAACCTGCCGGAAACTTGAGTTTAGCGGTGTGCGGCTTGCCTTGATAACGGGCGGGTGCTGGCATCTCGGTTTGGTTCCGACTATATGGGGCAATGCTACGGAATTGGCCGAGAATAATTTCAAGGGCCGGGTGACCGGCCCTTTTTCGTGAGAGAGAGAGTTTTGCTCAATCCTGCCAAATGGCAAGTGTGGACCGATCCTGAAGGTTCGGTGCAGCTGATCAAGCGCCTGATGCTGGAAAACGCCCGGCGATACGCTTCCCGCTATGCCCTGGCATTTGTGTTCATGGGACTGGTTGCTGCGTCGACGGCGGCGAGCGCCTGGATCATGAAGGACGTCATCAACGAAGTCTTCGTCAACCGCGATCAGACGATGGTCTATCTCATCGCGGCGGCGGTTATGGCTATTTTTACGGTCAAGGGCGTGTCCACCTATGGCCAGACGGTGGTTCTCAGCCGGATTGGCAACGCCATTGTCGCCGATTGCCAGCGTCGGCTGTTCGCCCGCGTGCTGGAGCAGGATTTATCCTATTTCGACCGGACGCCACTGGGCGAACTGACCACGCGGATGCAGCATAATACGGCAGCTGCCCGCAGCGTGATCGACCTGATCGTGGTCGGCCTGGGGCGCGACATTCTGACGATCATCGGTCTTGTTTCCGTTATGATCGCTCAGGACCCGGTGTTGTCGGCGTTCGCCTTGCTGATCATGCCGCCGGCCGTGATCGGCGTGTCGCTTTTGGTCAAGCGGGTGCGTAAGCATGCCAAATCCCAGTTCGTGTCCACATCGCGGATTTTGTCCGTGGTTCAGGAAACGGCGCTCGGTGTTCGTATCGTCAAGGCGTTCGGTGTCGAGAACCGGATGGCCACGTCGATGAACCGTGCTGTGGCGGATGTTGAGAAGCAGTCCAACAAGATTGCATCCCTGACCGCCAGGACGTCGCCCCTGATGGAGACCCTCGGTGGTTTCGCTGTCGCCGGTGTCATTCTGTATGGCGGCTACTCGGTCGTGCAGCGGGGGCAGGACCCGGGAACCTTCTTCTCTTTCATCACGGCGTTGCTGCTGGCCTATGATCCGGCCAAACGGCTTGCCCGCTTGCAGGTCAATTTGAACAACAGCCTTGTCGGTGTCCGGTTGATGTACGAACTGATCGATGACGAGCCGGCGTTTGGTGATGCCCCTGGGGCTTCTGACCTGATCGTGACAAAAGGGGAGATCCAGTTTGAGGACGTGTATTTCGCCTATGGTGAGAGCGCGGCTCTCAACGGTCTGACGCTGACGGCGGAAGCTGGACAGAGCACCGCGCTGGTGGGGGCATCCGGTGCCGGGAAATCAACCCTCTTCAGTTTGATCGAACGGTTCTATGTGCCGCGGACAGGCCGCATTCTCATCGATGGGCAGGATATCTCCGGTGTCACGATGGCATCGCTCCGCGCGAGCATTGCCTTCGTTACCCAGGATACCTTCCTGTTCGACGGCACTTTGCGCGACAATATTGCCATTGGTCATCCGGGCGCCAGCGAAGAGGAAATCGTTCAGGCGGCAAAAGACGCCAATGCGCATGATTTCATCCTGGCTCAACCGGGCGGTTACAATGCGCCGGCCGGTGAGGGCGGAGGCAATCTTTCCGGTGGCCAGCGTCAGCGGATTGCTATTGCGAGGGCCATGCTGCGCAATGCGCCGATCCTGCTCCTGGATGAAGCGACTTCCGCTCTCGATGCGGAATCGGAGTCCAAGGTTCAGAGCGCGCTGAAGCGCTTGATGGAAGGGCGAACCACACTGGTTATCGCACACCGCCTGTCGACCGTCCGGGATGTTGACCAAATCCATGTCATGGACAGGGGCCGCAAGATTGAAAGCGGCACCCATACCAGTCTCTATGCTGCGGATGGGACCTACCGCCGTCTCTGTGAGCTGCAGTTTCAGAGCTAGGCTCGAGAGGGCGTCAGCCGTTTGCTGGATGGGTAAAAGATCCAGCATTTGGGCACGAGACAGGAAAACCGCTCTGGAATTTGCCGTTATCCCCGGCCGCTTACTGCCCCGGGGACACCCTGGCCCCGAGACGTTCGGGAATACCATTCGGATTGGTGACGAAAAGGCCGAGCAGTTCGGTCACGGGAACCGGCGACGTGGGGGCCAGCTCGACCATCAGTTCATCCGGGTCATTGAGGAACTTCTGGAACGCGGTGATCAGGTCGGCCCCAAAGCGCGTGTCTGCGAGTGGTCCCAGCTCCCCGCGCAGCGTCTTGGCGAAGCCCTCGGCCAAGAGCTCCGGCGTTAATTTCGTTCTCGCCGCTTCATCGGAAATGAAGGCCGATATCAGTTCGGCGCCCTCTATCCGCAGATGCCCGGATTTGACCGTTGCCGAGGCCAAGGCCAGCTGAGCCAGTTCCGGAGTGGTGAAAAGGCTTTCCTGCACGTTGCCGAGGCGTAACGAAAGTGAGGCGGTTCCGCCGCCGAGTATCTGGACCGAAATGTTTTTCAGATCCAGGTCCTTGGTGTCGGAATCCCAGTTGAGAGACAGGCCGTGGTTGAGTTCGAGCTCCTCGACCCCGAGCTTCCCAAGGACTTCTTCCAGGTCGGGATCACTCAGTTGCGAGACCGGCAGGGTGAGCCCATCGACAATCAGCGAACTGCGGGTCGGAATATTGGAGACGAAACCGCCTTGCAGCAGCTCCAGCAGAGCAAGGCTGACGTTCGCGCTCTCCTTGGAGCCATCGCCTGTGAGATCGGGTGCTTGGACTTCCAATGAGCTGACGATGATCTTGCCGATGGTCGGAAGCGCGGCCAAAATCTGTGCCGGCGTGGGCTCGTCAACGCCATCAAGAGCAAGCAGAGCCCCGAGTGGCGGCAGGGTCACCCTGTTGATTCCTGCATGACCGACGAAAACAGCGCCTTCGTCGCCCATGTTGATTTCGAGGTCATCGAGAGAGATTTCTCCAAATCCCCGGCCGTTGAGATCGCGGACGAGAAAACGGTGCAGCCCGCTGGTGCCGCCGTCGACTTTTATCTCAACGCTGCTGCTTTCAAACCGGCCCAGAGAAAACACACCCAGGGCTTTAAGGCTTGCCCGCCCGAGTTCATCTTCGCTGACCGCCTGTCCGCCGGCTTCCTTGTCGATCAACCGGAACAGCTCCAGTGGCTGAAGGGACAGGACTTCAATGTTTTCAATCAGGATGTCTTCGATGCTGCCGGTAACATCACCTGCAGCAAACCGCATATCGGTGATTTCTTCCCGGTCGAGGACCTGGGTCCGGTCTGGCTCAGCGGTTCCGCCAAGCAGGGCTGCAATTGGAACGATGTCGAAGCCATACAGGCTGATGCGGCCTGACGTGAAGTCCATGTCTCCAAGAACAGCGCTCTCCGGCCCGGCCAGGATTTTCTCGATGGTCCGCATTTTGCCGACGCTTTGTTCTGCCAGGCGGCCATCATCCAAACCTATCAGAACAAGGTCTTCATAGTGTGTGGAACTGTTTTGGCTGTCATCGATGTGCGTGGTTGCTGTTGCTTCGGCCGCAAATGCGCGCGCGATCTTCACGTCACGAAATGCGGTCAAATAGGCCAGAATGCTGGCGGACGGCCCGGTGGCTGCCATTTTGGGTAGGGACAACGGGGCTGTGATGCCTTCGAACAGCAGGTCATCGTAGCTGGCCTCAAATGTTACAGCACGGTCCGGTCCGGACAGCGTTTCGCTGTCCATGGTGTGCCTGGGAACCAGTTTTACCGATAGGTCGAAAGACCCGGGGATCTCGATGGACCCCGCATGCATGAAGCCATCGCTGGTACGCAGGCCTTTAAATTGCATCTCGTTGAAAGAGACGGTGATATCTAGATCCCCGGTGTTGAAAAAGTCGGGAGATGGAACCGTGTAGCGGATGAGACCATTTTGGATGGAGGCCGAGCGGTTTCTGTCGCCAGCTAAAACGTCGCCGGCCTGAACGGAAAAACCGTCCGCCGCATCAATGCTCTCAAGCCAGCGTGTCAGAATTTCTGTTGCCGCATTTGCCGCTGCGGTCGCCGCTGCGTTCTTGTCCGGCTGAGTGGAGGTCGACTGGGAATAGGCAGGCAGGTTGCCGCTGGCGAAGACCAGTGCCGTTGTCAGCACCAGCGTTTGGGCATGTTTGAAGCGGTGTGCGAATGCGTGGCTTGCCATGTTTATCTCCCAGTAAAAGACAAAAATCCCGGCCGCGAGGGGCCGGGATTTGGGATGATTATTCGTTGCTACCGTTTGCTGAAATGCCGACGCCAAGAACCTGAGGCAGTGTTTGAGGCGCCATCATGGCGGCTCCCATGATCTGCGCGACCGGGACAGGAGCGCCCGGCGTTGCGATAATCTCCAGCGTTCCCGGTTCTTTCAGAAAGCTTCCAAGCGCGGTGGCGACCTTGGCCTGGAAGTCCGGGTTCTGCAGCAGGGAGAGCATGAGTGGCAGACCGCCTTCAAGCTGAGCAACCAGACCCGCCCGATCCGTTCCGGCTTCCTTGGCCTGCCGGTCGAGAATACGCTCCACGAGGCTGTCGTTGTCGACCTTCAGGGACAGGGACTGCACGGTGATGCCCTGTATCAGACCCAGGGCCTTTTCAGGCTCGTCCTGTGTCTTGTTGAGCTTGTTCACAACCTCGCGGGTCAATCCGCCAAGCGACAAGGAAAGCTGAAGGGTCGCGGCGTCCTGGCCGGAGATCGTGAGATTGTCGAGGACAAGGGTCGCAGCTTCCGGGTCCCATTTGCCGGAGCCTGTCACTACCAGCGTAAGCTTGTCATATCCCAGGTCAGTGAGAGCTTTCTTCCCGTCATCGTCCAGCGACTCAGCGTCGATGACCAGGCCTTCTACAGCAAAGTGGGAGGCTGTTGGGATATCGCCGTCCATTTCGTCGATGGCTACGAAAATCCGGGCCGCTGTCGCCTGATTTCCATTTTCATCCTGGACAGTCGTTCCCAGGATTTCCAAATCCGCATAGGAAGGGGACACGGGAGCCTTGTCGTCCGATTTGCTCATTTCCGACGGGGACGGCAGAACAAGATCGGTCGATGAAAAGGCTGCGATGGACAGAGAGCCGTCATCGGCATCCATGTTCAGCCCGGTCATGGCGAGCTTGGAAAGCTTCAAACGCCCAGTGGAAAGAAGCTCGCCGCCGCTCAAGTCCGTTTGAGCGATGGTCACGCCCAGGCTCTTGTCGTTTTCATCCGCCAGTTTGAGGTTTTCAATGGAGACTGTGCCGTCTGATTCAGCGACAGCCCCATAGCTCTCTACAGTTCCCTGTTGGGATTCCAGCAGGGACAGGAAGGCGTCGGCAATTTCGTTTCCGGTTGGATCATAGGCACTGGCCGGCTGGCAGAGGAACAATCCGCCAGCGAGCAGGCTCACTGCAAACGTGGTGGGAGAACGATGCAAAGGGCGCTTCATATTGGGCTCCAAGTCATATCAGTTGGCTTTATTCTGCCAGGCGGACTGCATTTCTATGATGGGTACGATGAGGTACAGGCTTTGAAGACGCAAGGGAAGAGCGGCTTCTTCCGGGGGGCTGACCAATTTGCCTCGCAACAGCGCTGCTAGCCCATGAAATGTGCGCGATAGCTTAAGGGCTTGCGCCTCATATTCGAACAAATTGGCTGATACCAAGGCAATCAAACTATGGGTCCGAACCCTAGGCTGTCTTCTCGGTAAAGCTGTTAATTGTTCGGTTGATGTCTTCAAGGGTGGGCAGGCTCGCCTCGTTTCCAAGATGCTGGACCGAATGGGCGGATGCGCCTCTGGCAAACCGGAAATGCTCATCCCAATGGGCCTCAGGATTTCTCAGATAGGAGGTAATGTAGGCGCCATGAAAGATATCGCCGGCGCCGTTGGAATCGATGACGCTTGAAAAGGGGACGTCGAGAGCAGGCAGGAACGTGTCCGGACCAGCTCCTTCGTACCAGACAATGCCATGTTCCCCCAAGGTGACTGCGCCGACCGGGCACCCCTTGGAGCGCAGGTATTCAAGAGTTTCCGCGGTGCTCTTGCCCAGTTGCTGGCAGAATCTTTCCGAGACCACTGCAATGTCGATAAATTTCAGCAAATCATCCGTGTTCGAGCGTACCGCTCCGCCGTCAAGCGAGGTGAGGATTCCCGCCTCGCGGCAGGCCTTGGCGTAATGCAATGCGGCGTCTGGCATATGGCCATCGAGATGAAGCGCTTTCAGACCGGAGATGGTCAGGGGCGGATATGGATGCAGGTAATGGTCATCGCGGCAACGGACGATGGCTCGTTGCCCATGCTTGGGCATGATGAAGGAGAGCGACGATTCTTCCACCTTCCGCCCGTGAATCGAGATGCCATATTGCGCCGCCATGTCCAAAAACATGCGGCCCAGCCAATCGTCCGCCAGGGAACACAAGAGCTCCGGTTTGCCACCCAACTTGGCACAGCAGAACGCTGCGGTAACCGCATTTCCGCCAAAGCTTACGGCGTAATCTTTGGCGATTGTTTTCTCGTCGCCGGTCGGGAGGCTATCCGTCAGGAAGGTGACGTCAATGTAAGCCTGGCCGATAAAGAGTGCCTGCATGAAAATCTCCTTGATGGCACCAGAGAAAATGGTTATGCGCTGCATGTCAGGGAATACTAAGCATTTCCTTGGTGTATGGGGCCTTGATATCGATTAAACCGGATCGTTGTTCAGCGGTTGTTTACGCCTTTGGCTCATGGTTCTTAAGAGGTTGTTCACTGACAGGCGTCTTCTTGCCCCAGCGTTATGCTATATTCCTGAGATCTGTTGTGATCGCTGTTTTACTGGCGACCGCACCGCTGTTCGCTGCCAACATGGTTCTCAATCAATACGCCGGAAATCAGGCTGAAGCTGAAATGGCCGCGATGGGCGAACGCTACATCCAGCGGGCCGAGAATGCCATCAGCGCGACTGTGTCAGCGCTTCAGAGGCTGGACCGGGATGACGTTCAGACATGCGATATTGAAGACCGCAGACTGTTTCAAAAGGTGGTTTCGGAAAACGGCATGATCGATGCCATCGGTCTTGTCGACCGGGACGGCAAGCGCATGTGCATTGTCCCCGACATGGAGTTGACAGGTGAGGCGATCCTGCCGCTCCTCAGACCGGACGGGCCTCTGGTCGGAATCGGCATGCTGGACAAGTCCTTCATGGGAGCGCGCGTCGCCGTCGTCAGTTGGGATCTGCGCAACAACTACCGTTTGTTCGCCGAGGTCACTCCGGCGATTATTGCGTCCGATCCCGGACCTGAATACTTGCGTGCCTACCGCCGCGTCGAGCTGCGGCTGGGGAACGATATCCTGTGGTTCTCGACGGGTGGTTACAATTCCGAAAGTTCGGATCCGGACAACGCCATTGTCGCCCAGACCCGCTCCACTCGCTACCCGTTGGAGGCAACCGTGATCGCGCCGAAGTCGGCGGCGATCCAGATGGTGCGTGAGCTGAAAATCATTGCGGCAACAGCCTGTGCGGGATTTGCCCTTCTGTTTGTCGCCATTGGCGTCTGGTTCTCCTGGCGTCCTGAGAACGAAGCCAACGACGAGTTCATTGCAGCGATCCGCAACGGTGAATTCATCCCTTACTACCAGCCAGTCATGGATATCGAGACAGGCAAGTTGCGCGGCTGCGAAGTTCTGATGCGCTGGCGGCGGCCCAATGGCGTCATTGTTTCGCCCGGGCAGTTCATGGAATATGCGGAGCGGAACGGGCATATCTTCGACATGACAAGGCATCTCATGGAGCAGACATGCGAAGAAGTCGGTCCGATGCATCTGGAAAACCCGGACCTGAAGCTTTCAATCAATCTATTCGCCGGTCATTTCCGCAACCGGGAAGTGGTCAACGACATCAAGTCGATTTATGAGAATTCCGATATCTCGTTCCAGCAAATTGTTGTCGAGGTAACCGAGCGTTATCCGCTGGAAGATATGGAACTGGCACGCAAGATCATTGCCGAATTGCAGGCTTTGGGTGTGCGGGTTGCGCTGGATGATGTGGGTACCGGCCATGGCGGCATGGCCTATCTTCAGAAGTTGGGGATCGACATCATCAAGATCGACAAGATGTTTATCGATGCGATTGGTGATGACGACAGTTCCACAACCATCGTCGACTCCATGGTCGAATTGGCCGACAACCTGGGTATGGGCATCATTGCCGAGGGTGTGGAGAAGGAAGAGCAGATCGAGCGCCTGCGCGAGCTCGGCGTGACCGCCGCGCAGGGGTATTATTTCGCAGAGCCCATGCCGGCAAGCCAGTATATCGAATTCGCCGAAAAGCTTGCCGAGGAAGAGCGGGAAGCCGAGCGTCAGGCAGCTGAGGAAGCCGCTGCCCGCGCGGCGGAAGAGGCTGCAGCAGGTGCCGCTGCCTGATACCTGCTCGGCAACGGTCTGAGCTTAGGCCGCGGTGGTCACGAGGAAGGGGTCGTCAAACCAGACTTCTTCCAGATTGTCTCCCTCGCCAATCCGGTCGACGACGGCGAAAAGCCCGGGATCGGACAAGGGTGTCAAAACCCCGTGCCACGTTCCCCGGTGGAAGTTG
>JBNKOQ010000090.1:0-10163 GCA_050294735.1 Roseibium sp.
AGACTGACGCCGGGAGCACAACGGCAATATCTGGCGTGGCAGGACAATCTGCGCCGGCCAATTCCAGCTCAACGAAAGACCCGCCCTCAACATTACCCTGGTTAGCTGGCGCGGAGGCAAAGCGCGGATCCTTCAGCCAATTGTGGATCATATTGGCATTTGCCGAATACCGGCGCGCAACCTGCGCAACCGAAGCACCGGGAAGAACCGCTTGCTGGCAGATCTCCCGCTTCTCCTCATCAGACCACGTCCGCCGTTTCTTTCGCTTGCTCATTAAGGGCTCATAAGTGTCCATTTACATAAGCGGACACTTAAGGCGCAAAATCGAAAAGCGGGAGGTGGGGTTCAGCGGACGCTCACTTTTGAAAGTGCTGCACCCCGCAATGGGTGCGCTTGGGATTGAAGGGGCATTTCTATTTTGATTGCGACACATATGTGCTACACAAACCATACTATCTGCAGGCGAATGATGGTGATTTATATGTGTTTTATGGTTTGAGCTGAGTTCCCGCTTGGCTCCACCATCTCTTTCTTCTCCTTATCCGCAACATGTGAATGCCCTCAGGGCTCTTGGGTCTCTGCCGCGAAGGCCTCCAGTGCCGTATTGAGCGCGTTGATTGCGGCTGGAAGCCCTCCATAGAGAGCCATCTGCCAGATAATTTCGGCGATTTCGGTCTGTGTGAGACCTGCCTTGCGTCCTGCCGAAATATTGATCTTGAGCTGCGGACGTGTTTGCCCGCCTTGTGCGGCCAAGGCGGCGATCGTCGCCACATAGCGGGTTTTGAGATCAAGGCCGGGGCGTGAGTAGAACTCTCCGTAAGCAAATTTCTCCACAGTATCGGCCATGTTGGGCAGAAGGTTGCCGTAGCGCGCTGTGAGAACCTTGTGCATATCCGGGTTCATCTGCTCTGCCAGAGCGTGCCCGCGTTGCTGTGCTAAGGTTTCCGTGGTCATCGCAGGGCTCCCCCGATTGTAAAGCCGCCGTCCACAGTGATGTCTTGTCCTGTTACGAAAGCGGCATCGCCGGACAGGAGCCAGGCGACGGTGCCCGATACATCTTGGGGCCGACCATTCCGTCGCAAAGGCGTATGGCTGGATAGGCGGGCTGAAATCGCTGAATCTAGCACTTCATCGGCCATTGGAGTCAAAATGACCCCAGGGCTGATCGAATTCACTCTGTTTCCACGCGGGCCTTCTTCACAGGCCCAGGTTCGCATCATTGCAATCAGCCCAGCTTTGGTCGCGGCATAGGCCCCTGCACCAGGCATTACCGCATTGGCTGTCCATGAAGCGTTGATCACGACGGCTCCGCTTGTCATATGCAATAGGCTTTGTGCGACGGTTTGTTGTGTCCCGACCAGATTGGTGGCGACCAGTGTCTCGAAATCCTCAGGTCTGGTTTCGTTCAAAGGTTTGAAATCCCCAAGATACCCGGCGTTGGCGAAGACGCCATCCAGGCTGCGAAATTGCGCAACAGCCTGATCCAGCGCCGCCTTGATCTCTGCCGGATCGCTGATATCGCAGGTTTGAACGAGTGGGGCGGCGCCCCTGGCGCTGATTATATTCGCGAGTTTGCGCAAAGGGTCCTCGCGGCGCCCCCACAAAATGAGATTCGCACCTTCATCAGCGAGGCGCAGGGCTGTTGCGTATCCCATGCCGGAACCTGCTCCGGTGACGAGAATTGTCTGATTTTCAAGCCGTCGTTTCGTCATATGCGTAATTCCTGTTGTCAAATCGGGTTCAAACCCAGGAACACGCTAATAAGAAATGATTTATTGAGTAATGGAGGTTATTTTTTCATCATATTAAAGCAGGAATTTATAATGGACCTGTTCGTCGCCATGCAAACCTTCGTCGAGGTGGTTCGCGCCGGCTCCATGAACGCGGCTGCCAAAAGGCTGAACGTGACAGGGGCACTTGTCGGCCAGCGGGTTGCTGCCTTGGAAGACCGGTTGCAAACGCGGCTTTTACTGCGATCCACGCGCCATCAGAGTCTTACGGATTTCGGCGGAAGCTATTTCCAGCAGTGTCTCGATAATCTCGAGTTGGTCAGCCTTTCCGAAGGGCAGGCTGCTATGCAGCAGGGGCGGCCGCAGGGGATGTTGCGGGTCACAGCTCCCATGAGCTTTGGCAGCGAAGCACTGATGCCGGCATTGCTGGGGTTTCGCGCTCTTGCCCCGGATGTGGAAATTGACGTCATTCTCTCGGATCAAAGCCTCGACCTCATTCCCGAAAATGTCGATGTCGCGTTTCGGATTGGCAAGCTCGAAGACAGCTCCATGCTCCGAAAACCATTGGCGCCCTATCGGATGGCGATATGCGCCTCCCCCGCCTATGTCGCTGACCACGGTATGCCGGACCATCCCCTGAACCTGGAGGGGCATCAGGCGGTTCTTTTCGCCCGAACCGCTGATCGCCCGTGGCGGTTGAGGAAAGGCGCGGATCAGCACCTGTGGTCGCCTTCTCCGGGTATTACGGTCAATTCGGGTCAAGCGGTGCGGATGGCGGTTCAGGCGGGACTGGGAATCGCGATGTTGCCCGAAGTCCTTGTTGCACGGGACGTCGAAGATGGCACTTTGCTGCGTCTTCTGTCTGATTGGCGCCTCCCGGAGCAGCCTATGTCTCTTCTGTTCCACCGGGATCGCCACATGCCCTTGCGTCTGCGTTGTTTCCTCGACTTCGCCGCCGCTGAATTCGCCTGAGCCTGCGGGACGAACTTCGTCAGCCTCTGAAAGAGCCGGCCGGTAAGGCGCGATTGGCGGCCGGGACAGGGCCGCTTGCTTCGCCTGTCCGAGGGAGACGGAGGGGGGCGGGACCTGGTTTTCCATGGGGCCGGCAGAAATGTTTCCTGTGTTTAGGTGCAAGCCAGGAAAGTTTCCAATTGAAGCGCTTTTAGGCGTTCAGGCCTGGAAAGCTTGAAACAGCAGCCTATCGATTCGCTTGTTCTATGTTGCGCAAGGTTCATATGAACCGGCTATACTTATCATTTGTATATCTATGTTTGCTGGATAGAGTGTTGCACGCGTGGGTTGGCTTTCTTTTGAAGAGCGCAGGCTTGTGGGAAAGGTCAGGGTTTTTCCCGGAATCTAGGCTGTTTCCAGACTGTTTCCGGGGTGGGCAAAGAGGCTTTGAAATTTAATTGGTAAAACCGCTCTTCCATGTGCGTTTAGACTGTCGTTTAATGTTCATATGAACGACATACAGCGTTCATATGAAAACAATACGAAACGCAGGCGTTATCCAGCGGGCGGTCGAGTGAGTTTTTCGGCGGCCTGGAAACTCAACTGCTGAACGAGGCATAAGCCTCAATTGATGGGAGCAAACTGAATGGCTTACCGTAAGACTGTCGCAAGCCTCGTGGCCGCGGCTGCCCTGCTCGGCACTTCTTCTGCATCATATGCTGCAACTGACATCACCTGGTGGCATGCAATGGGCGGCCGCCTCGGCGAAGTCGTCAACGAAATCTCCACCGGTTACAATTCTTCCCAGGATGCTTGTCAGATCACTCCGGTGTTCAAGGGCACTTATGAAGAAACCCTGACCTCTGGTATCGCGGCATTCCGTGCCGGAGAACAGCCGAACATCCTGCAGGTGTTCGATGCTGGCGCAGCAACGGTCATCGGCGCCAAGGGTGCGGTGATTCCGGCTCAGGATATTCTTGAAAACGCTGGTGTTGAATTCAACATCGAAGATTACATCGATGGCGTGCGTTACTTCTATGCCGACTCTGCTGGCAAGTTGATCGGGATGCCGTTCAACTCCTCCACTCCGGTTCTTTACTACAACGCCGACGCGTTGAAGAAAGCAGGCGTCGAAGCGCCGAAAACCTGGGAAGAGTTCGAGGAAATTGCGCCGAAGCTGAAAGAAGCTGGCTATGTGCCGCTTGCTCAGTCCCATCTGCCGTGGATTTTTACCGAGAATTTCAAGTCCCGTCATAACCTGCAGTTCGCGACCAACAACAACGGTTACGACGGCGCAAAAGGCACCAAGCTTGTCTTTGGCGAGCCGATCAAGAATCACTTCAAAGCTGTCAAGAAGTGGTTGGACGACGGCCTGTTCGGGTATTACGGCACCGGTTGGGGCGACAATCAGACACCGTTCCAGGATGGCAAGGTTGCCATGTGGCTCGGTTCTTCTGGGTCCTTTGGTGGCCTCCAGAAATCCGTCGATTTCCCGTTCTCCGCAACCTACCTGCCTTACTGGGATAGCGTTGAAGGCGCCGGCACTGGAACATTCATCGGCGGTGCGGCTCTGTTCGCGATGGCCGGCAAGCCGGACGCGGAAAATCACTGTGTCGCCTCCTTCTTCCAGTATCTGACCTCTCCGGAAGTTCAGTACATGTGGCATAAAGAGACTGGCTATGTGCCGATCACCAATGCCGCCTATGAACTGGCCAAGAAGGACGGCTATTACGACCGCACACCAGCCGCCGAAATCGGCATCAAGCAGCTCACGCTGCCGGGTGGTAAATGGACCAAGGGGTACCGCATGGGCTTCTACGTTCAGATCCGCGACGTGATGAACCGTGAGTACGGCAAGATCCTGTCCGGTGAAACGTCTGTGGATGATGCCTTTGCCACCATCGAGGCCGACGGCAACCAGCTTCTGGAGCGCTTCGCCAAGACGGCCAGCAACTGAGCCGATTGAACCTACCCCTTATGGGGGCGCTTAGGCGCCCCCATTTCCTTGAGATGAAGCTGGCCGTCTGTCCTCTCGCGGCCGGCTTCCCCGTTTCGGTGGTGTGATGAAAAAAGTTCAGTTTCAATCCCGAGGACTTCCCTATCTGCTGCTTCTGCCACAGCTTGCCATCGTAACGATCTTCTTTCTGTGGCCGGCCGCGGAGGCTGTGCGGTCGTCATTTTACCTGGAAGATCCGTTCGGCTTCGGTTCGACATTTGTCGGTTTCGATAACTTCGTCGATACCGTGACGTCGACCGATTACAGTCGCGTTGCCGGCTTTACCGCGGTCTTCACGTTCCTCGTCACGTTTCTGTCCCTTGGGATTGCCCTTCTTCTGGCAGTCAAGGCGGATAAGATCCTCCACGGCGCGTCCACATACAAAACACTGCTGATGTGGGTTTATGCGGTTGCACCGCCGGTTGCCGGGCTGATTGGTGTTATGCTGTTTGATCAGCATGTCGGTCCGCTGGTCGATTTCTTTGCTCTCTTCGGGTGGCGAATGCAGATCGGCGTCGACTACTTCGATACAAGTTTCGCGATGATCGTCACGGCGGTCTGGAAACAGATCCCGGTGAATTTCATTTTCTTCCTGTCGGGGCTTCAGGGCATTTCCAAGTCGGTGCAAGAGGCTGCCAGCATCGATTGCCGCTCCGGCGTCCGCCGGTTCTGGTCGGTTACATTTCCGTTGCTGGCGCCAACTGGCTTCTTTCTGCTGATCATCAACATCACCTACGCTTTCTTCGATACCTTCGGCATTGTCGATGTGATCGTGAAGAATGAGCCGGGCAACAACCCGGTCACACTGGTCTACAAGGTCTTTTTGGACGGGTTCCGCGGCAACGATCTTGGAGGATCGTCGGCTCAGTCGGTTATTCTCATGGGCTTGGTGTTTATTCTGACGGTCATTCAGTTCCGCTTGATCGAGCGGCGCGTGCATTACACCTAAGGGGGGCAAGATGAAGAAAGTTCAGGTCTTTGACCACGTTATCCTTTTGATCGGTGTCTTCTTCATGGTGTCGCCAGTCGTTCTGGCGTTCATGACAAGCACGCATGATGTTCTCACGATATACAAGGAAGGCCTCCAGTTTACGCCGGGCAACGACTTCCTGAAAACATACGAAACAGTTTTGTTCCAGGCTGGGGGCTTCACCAAAGAAGTCAATGGTTTGGTCATGCTGAAGAACTCGATGATCCTGGGCCTCGGTTTCGCCACCGGCAAGATTGTCATCTCGATGCTGGCCGCCTATGCGATCGTTTATTTCCGGTTTCCGCTGGCGACCCTGTGCTTCTGGGTGATCTTCACCACGCTGCTGCTGCCGCTGGAAGTCCGTATCCTGCCGTCCTATGAGATCGTGCAGAAACTGGGCATGGTGAATACCTACTCAGGACTGATCGTACCGTTGATCGCATCCGCGACGGGGACCTTCTTCTTCCGGCAGTTCTTCATGTCAGTTCCCGATGAGCTTCTCGAAGCTGCGCGGATCGACGGAGCTGGCCCGTGGAAGTTCTTCATCGATATCCTGGTGCCGCTTTCCAAGACCATGATCGCGGCGATCTTCATCATCATGTTCGTTTATGGCTGGAACCAGTATCTCTGGCCCACCCTGATCACGACCGATGAATCACTGTTTACGCTCGTGCGCGGCATCAAACAGATCTTGCAGGTCTGGGTGGGTGCGCAAATTCCGGCATTTAATGAAGCGATGGCTCTTGCGATCCTCGCCATACTGCCGCCGGTCCTGATCGTGATCGTCTTCCAAAGCTGGTTTGTCAAAGGGCTCGTCGAGAGCGATAAGTGAGGAATTAAATGGCTACTATTACTCTCGACACTGTCCGCAAGGTTTATGCAGGCAATGTGGAAGCGGTCAAAGGCGTGTCGATCGACATCGCCGATGGCGAATTTATCGTCCTGGTCGGTCCGTCCGGCTGCGGAAAGTCGACACTCTTGCGCATGATTGCCGGTCTGGAGGAAATCACGACCGGTGAAATTAGCATCGGTGAGCGCGTGATCAATAATGTCGATCCGGCAGATCGCGACATCGCCATGGTGTTCCAGAACTATGCGCTTTATCCGCATATGTCGGTCTACAACAACCTTGCTTATGGCCTGAAAAACCGGGGCATGAGCAAGGCTGAGATTGAACAGCGTGTAAGGGAAGCTGCGCGTATTCTGGAAATCGGCGACTATCTGGACCGCAAGCCGCGGGCCTTGTCCGGTGGACAGCGCCAGCGTGTGGCCATGGGCCGGGCCATCGTCCGCGAGCCTGCCGCCTTCCTCTTCGATGAGCCCCTGTCCAACCTGGATGCAAAACTTCGGGTGCAGATGCGCGTGGAGATCAAGCGGCTGCAGAAGGCGCTCGCGACGACCAGTGTTTATGTGACCCATGATCAGCTGGAAGCGATGACCCTTGCGGACCGTCTTGTTGTCCTGAACGGCGGCAACATTGAGCAGATCGGCGCGCCGATCAGTGTCTACGACAAGCCGGCATCGACGTTTGTCGCCAGCTTTATCGGCTCACCTGCGATGAACCTCTTCGACGTGAAAGCAGAGGGCGAAGGGCTGGCTCTGGCAAAGGGCAAGGGCCTTTCCGGGCACAATGCTCCGGGGAAAGCCGCCTACAAGCTGGGTGTGCGGCCGGAACACATGAGTGTCGTTGAGACAAAGGGCGATGGCAGCTCCGGGCTCGATCTGGAAATCAAGGTCAATGTTCTCGAGCCGGTCGGCGCCGAAAGCTACATCTATGGCGAATTCCTCGAAGGCGGCGAGGAAATCGTCGTGCGCGTGGAAAGCCATTGTGCCTATGAAACAGGCCAGAAGCTGTTCCTGCGCGCCGAGCCGAAGGATGTCCACTTCTTCGACGCGGAAACCGGGCGCCGCATTGAAAGTTAATTGAATTGAAAGATGGCCTGCGAGGGCTCTGATTTCGAATGAGAAGCCGCTTCGGGAAACCGGAGCGGCTTTTTCTGTGGCTGCGGATCGCCTCCTGACAAGAGGGTGTCAGGAGGCGCGCTTGACCGGCGGACTGCAAGGGTAAAAATCATCAGTCATTGGTTACAGCCCAGGACAACGGTCAATCATGGAACCCTTCAAGAACAATCTTTCACCCGAGCTGGTGCGGTGTATTGCAGGACATTTGGAAAAGCATCTTGATGCGTTCGATCGGGATGCCTACGAGACGTCGATCCTGGCGGTTCTACCGGGGCTTGAGCTGAAGCAAAGGGCCCAGCTGATTGCGGATCACACACATGCGGTTCTGCCATCCGATGTCTGTGCCAGAAATGAGATCCTGGAGGCCATGCTTTATCCTGGGGAAGGCGTCGGTGTCGATGTGCCTAGCAACGAGCAGGGTATTCGCGGTTGGGGACTGATGCCACTCGGTATGGTGGTCGGGCAGCATGGGCTGGCTGAGTTCGACGGGTCGATGGCATTGCTGCGGGAGATGACGAAACGGGCGACCGCGGAGTTCGATGTCCGGCATTTTCTTATTGCCGATCAAGACCGGGCTTTGGCGATCATGAACGATTGGATCGGAGATCCCAGTGTGCATGTCCGCCGTCTGGTCTCGGAAGGCACAAGGCCCAGGCTGCCATGGGGGATGCAGCTGAAGCGATTGATTGAAGATCCTTCCCCGGTTCTGCCATTCCTGGAGGCCTTGCGGGATGATCCGGAGGAATATGTTCGCCGGTCTGTCGCCAATCATTTGAACGACATTGCCAAGGATCACCCCGATCTGGTGGCGGACCTGGCGAAGGACTGGATGGCGGGCGCTGATGTAAATCGGCAACGTCTGGTCCGTCATGCTTGCAGGACGTTGATCAAGCAGGGACACCCGGGTGCGTTGAAGGCCTTGGGTTTGAACGCTCCGGAGGTCCGTCTGGAGGCTTTGGCGGCCGACACGCCTTCCGTTGTCTTTGGGCAATCTCTGGAATTCTCGGCACGGATCACCTCCCGCTCGGCCAAACCACAGCCGCTCGTCATCGATTATCTGGTGCATTTCCGCAAGGCGAACGGTGCTTTGGCCGCAAAGGTCTTCAAGTGGAAGAAGGTTCAGCTTCAGCCTGGCGAGACCCTATTGCTGCAGCGGAAACACCCGATCCGGTCGATTACCACCCGGAAGTATTACGCCGGGGAGCAGGAGCTGTCGTTGCGGATCAATGGGCAGGATTTCGGCAAGGCCGGTTTCGAATTGCTGATGCCTGATGTCTAGCTGTGGAGCCTCAATCTGGCCCCGGACAACCTATTGAGGCTCCACATCTAGGACGTGGTGATCGCCTTCAATTTCAGCATGGCCATCACGCCGAGGGCCGGTCCCAAGGCAAGGCCAACGAAGACTGCCGGCCAGCCGAACAGACCTGCGACGGCCGGGGTGATCTGCACCGTTGCAAATGTCAGAGCAAAGCCGAGGGCCGTCTGAAAGGTCATCAGGCTGCCGGCTTTCTCGGGCGCGGTATGGTCGGCGACAAGTGCTGAAAACTGGGCTGAATCCGGAAGGATCGCGGCGCCCCAAATCAAAATGCAAAGAAAAGTCAGCCACACCGGACCGCCAAATGTCAGAGCGGTGGCGACTGCCGCAGATCCACTGACGGCCATGGCGAGAATGGCAATGTTGGCCTTGCCGATCCGGTCGGCGAACAGCCCTCCTGCGACACAGGCAATGCCGCCTGAGGCAATGGCCGCAAAGGCTGCGATACGGCCATATGTTAGAGCCTGGGCTGCCGGCAGCCTGGAGGCAAAGGAGCTCGTTGCGGCAACCCCGATCCAGGCCCACATGGCATAGAGTTCCCACATATGGCCGAGATAGCCGGCATAGGCGAACCGGACAGGCTTGTTGGTCCAGGCCTCGGTTATCGTCCGAATGTCGAAAGTTTGCGCCCGGCCGTGGAATGGCCCGAGGCTGCTAAACAGGCACAGGACGCCCCCTCCGGCCGACGCAAAAGAGGCAACTGCCACACTCCAGCGCCAGTCCGCGCCGCCTATCAGGGCAAGAAGATGAGGAGCGGCAGAACCGAACGTCAGGGCGCCGACCAGAATGCTGACAAGAAGGCCGCGGTCATCGCGGCCCCAGCCGACGGTTATCTTCAGGCCGACCGGATAAACGCCGGCAAGAAGGACACCGGTCGCGAAGCGGGCCAGGATCGCCATGTTGCCGCCCGGCGTTGAAATCAGCAGTGAGGCATTGAAGAGCGCCGCGAAAATGGCGCTTAAGGCAAACAACCGCCTCGGATCCATCCTGTCGGACAATCCGACGATGGCTGAACATAGGGCTCCGGTGACGAAACCGGCCTGAACCGCACTCGACAAGGCGGCCTGGCGGAAGCCGGAAATTGCTGTCTCTGCAACCATGTCCGGCAGGATGGCGGCCGACATGAACCAGAGGCTCATCGCCGCTATCTCGGCAATCATGAGCAGCGTGAGTGACCGTAACTTTGAGGAGCGCCAGGGAGCTGTGTTCATGACGGCTCGGGGAGCCCCAGCTCTTTAC
>JBNKOQ010000091.1:0-10134 GCA_050294735.1 Roseibium sp.
ATGCGGCCGGTCAGGCACATCTCCATAGCCTTGGATTTTCCGACAAACCGCGTCAGTCTCTGTGTTCCGCCCGCGCCGGGCATGACACCGAGGGAAATTTCCGGCTGGCCGAACTTTGCCGTATCGGCAGCAATAATGAAGTCGCACATCATTGCCAGTTCGCAGCCGCCGCCAAGGGCATACCCTGCCACCGCCGCGATAACGGGCTTTCTCGTTCTGGAGACCTGGTCCCAGGATGTAATGAAGTCGTTGAGATAGGCTTCCATATAAGTGAGGCTGCCCATCTCCTTGATGTCGGCGCCTGCCGCGAAGGCCTTCTCTGAGCCCGTCAGGACCATGCAGCCGATCCGCTCGTCCTGTTCAAATGCGGTCAGCGCCGTATTCAACTCGTTGATCAGCGCGGAATTGAGCGCGTTAAGGGCGTTCGGGCGGTCCAATGTTATCAGGCCAACCTTACCCCGTGTTTCGACGCGAATGTTTTCATATCCCATTCGGTTTTCTCCCAAGTGCCAATCAGTAGCAAGTTTCTTGGTTTCAAGGCGTAGCCGAGGTCAATGGCTGCTGGCAACAGACGATCTGGGAAATCTGGGGGCGGCGGATCAGCGCTGGCAGGTGGGGCAGAAGAATGTCGAGCGGCCGGATTGCACGATTCTCGCGATTGTACTGCTGCATCCAGGCTTCTGGCATGGCTCTCCCTCCCGGTCGTAGACGGCGAACCTGTGCTGGAAATAGCCAAGGGTGCCGTCGGCCTGGGTGTGATCGCGCAAACTTGAGCCGCCGGCTTCTATGGCCTCGAGCAACGTATCGCGGATGTGTCCGGCCAGCTCGGTTGTCCGTTTTGTCGCCTTGCCGTTTTTGCCCGCAATCGTGCCGGCCAGGCGCTGCGGGTTGAGGCTCGACCGCCAGAGGGCTTCGCAAACATAGATGTTGCCGAGTCCGGCGATAAGTTTCTGATCGAGCAGGGCTGCCTTCAGCGGAGCCTTCTTGCCCTCGAACAGAGCCGAGATCCGGGCGCCATCCAAGGCGTTCCCGAGCGGTTCAAGGCCCATGTTCTTGAAGTACGGATGATCTTCAAGCCCAGAGCGCGGGATCAGCGTCATAAAGCCGAAGCGGCGCGGGTCGTTATAAAGAATGCGTGCCTTGCGGCCATCGGTGCAAAGAAGGTGGAACACCACATGGTCGTGCTTTCCGTCTTTGGAGCGTGCATGGGCAAATTGACCTGGCGCCGATATCTCGTCGCCATCCTCGATGCGGAAAGAGCCTGACATTCCCAGATGCATGACAAGCACATCTCCGGTGTCGATGTCGGCAAGCAGATACTTGGATCGCCTCGAAAGGGCAGTCACATGCCGTCCTGCCAGCCGTTCCGCGAATTGCTCCGGGAATGGAAAGCGCAGGTCGGGCCGGTTCTGGTCCAGCCGCAGGATGCGCGCGCCTTCCAGGGTTGGGGCAAGGCCACGTTTGACCGTTTCGACTTCCGGCAATTCGGGCATGATGTCTTCCGTATATCTGGGCAGCTCGAAAGGGCGTGCGGCATTTGAGGTAACTGGTGCCCGGAACATAGCGCTCGCAGGTGCCTTGTACTATGGTCCGCTGCAAATTGGGCCGGATCACTTGCCAAGCAGGCCAATCCGGTGGAAAAGCAGCTCGTTATGTAATGTGGCGACATGGCAGCGTTTCGAGCTGCCGGTCAGGAGATATGATGATGGCGCAGGACGCTTCTTCAGCCCAGCGGGTCTCGGCCCGTGCACCGGAAGATATGCCGACCAGCTTCGGTTTCACAACCGTCGGCGAAGGTCAGAAACAGGCATTGGTGGACGATGTCTTCCACAAGGTGGCCGAGCGCTACGACATCATGAATGACTTCATGTCGGGTGGGCTGCACCGGGTGTGGAAGGACGCGATGGTCTCCGTGCTGGCGCCGCCCAAATCGGGCGCGCGGTCCTGGCAGCTGCTGGATGTGGCCGGAGGAACGGGTGATATCGCAACCCGGGTTGTCCGCCGGTCCAACGATACGGCCCGCGCTGTTGTCTGCGACATCAATGGCTCCATGCTGGCCGTTGGCCGCGACCGGGCGGAAAAGGCGGGCTTGTCGGACCTGATCAGGTTCTCTCAGGGCAACGCCGAGGAACTGCCGTTTCCGGACAAGCACTTCGACGCCTACACGATTGCGTTCGGAATCCGCAACGTCCCGGATATCCCCAAGGCTTTGCGGGAAGCTCACCGGGTGTTGAAGCGCGGCGGCCGGTTCCTCTGCCTGGAGTTTTCGGAAGTCGACATGCCCGTGCTCGACAAGATTTATGACAGCTTTTCGTTCAATGCGATCCCGGCCATCGGCAAGATGGTGACCGGGGATGGCGAGCCCTACCGCTATCTTGTGGAGTCGATCCGCAAGTTTCCGCATCAGGAACGCTTTGCCGAAATGATCCGGGAAGCCGGATTCGAACGGGTTACCTATCGCAATTATTCCGGCGGCATTGCGGCGCTGCATTCCGGCTGGAAACTCTGATCGATGGGATTTGCCATAGTACCGCTTTTCCGCTTGGCCAAGGCGGGTTTTGTGATGGCCCGCGAAGGTGTCTTCGGGCTGGCGCATCTGCCGGACCTGCCGGCGGGGCCACGCATCGCGATTGCCTGTGCCCGGCTGCTGGAACGGCGCTCCGTCAAGGACAAGAGCGCGGAGCTGCGCCTGTCGGACGCCTTGAACAAGCTCGGCCCGTCATACGTGAAGCTTGGCCAGTTTTTGGCAACCCGCGCCGATGTGGTCGGTAAGGAAGCGGCGAAGGATCTCTCGGCGCTGCAGGATTGTCTGCCCGCCTTTGAGCATCAGGCGGCGGTCCGCTCCATCGAGGAGCAGTTCGGTCGGCCGATCGATGAGATCTTTGTTGAATTTGGGGACGCCGTTGCCGCGGCGTCCATCGCTCAGGTTCATCCTGCCATTGTGCGTGGCCACGATGGGGAAGAGCGTAAGGTCGCGGTCAAGGTCTTGCGCCCTGGTGTGTCCCGCCGGTTCAAGCGGGACCTGGACAGTTTCTATATGGTTGCCCGCTTCGCTGAGCGGTTTCATCCGCCCTCACGCCGTTTGCGTCCGGTGGCCATTGTCGACACGCTGGCCCAGTCGGTCGCCATGGAGATGGATTTTCGCCTGGAGGCCGCAGGCCTGTCCGAGATGGCCGAAAACACCGCAGGGGATCCCGGTTTCGGCGTGCCGGAGGTCGACTGGATGCGCACGGCCAAGAACGTGCTGACCATGGAGTGGATCGACGGACGCAAGATGTCGGACGTCGAGGGGCTGAGGGAAGACGGTCAGGATCTTGAGGCGCTGGGCGCCAATGTGATCCAGAGTTTCCTGCGTCACACCCTGCGCGACGGCTTCTTTCACGCCGACATGCACCAGGGCAATCTGTTCGTCCAGCCGGACGGTACGTTGGTGGCGGTCGATTTCGGCATCACGGGCCGTCTGGGCAAACAGGAGCGGCGGTTCCTCGCCGAAATTCTCTTCGGCTTCATCACCCGCAATTACCGAAGGGTGGCGGAAGTGCATTTCGAGGCAGGCTATGTGCCTGCCCATCAGGATGTCGACATGTTCGCGCAGGCGATCCGGGCCATTGGCGAACCGATCCACGGTCATGATGCCAGTGAAATTTCCATGGCCCGGCTTCTGACCCAGCTGTTTGAAGTGACCGAGCTCTTCGAGATGAGCACGCAGACTCAGCTGATCATGCTGCAAAAAACCATGGTCGTGGTCGAAGGCGTCGCCCGGACGCTGAACCCGCGTCTGGATATGTGGCATACGGCGGAACCGGTCGTCGGCTCATGGATCCGCGATAATCTGGGTCCGGCCGGAAAACTGCGGGATGCCGGCGAGGCCATCGGTGCCATGGGGCGGATCGCCAACGATCTGCCCGTCTTCGCCGACCGTGTGGGCCGCATGTCGGTGGAATTCGAGAAGATGACCGCCAGCGGCCTGCGGTTCGACAAGGAAACGGCAGAGGCAATTGGCAAAGCGGAGGCAAGGCACTCCCGGTCAGGACGTGTGGCGCTGTGGGTGATTGCTGTGTCTGTTGCCGCGATTGCGGTGAAATCCCTGCTGTAATCAGGCCTGCCGCAAGCCGTTCGGGGGGCTTACCCGCCTCAGCGTCAGATTGATCCGCCCGCCATTTTTTAAAAGAGTGGATGTTCCCGGCAGGACCCTGTCGATGCCGTGGTAGGCGAGGCGGGCATTGCCGCCGAGGACCACAACGTCGCCGGAGCTGAGCCGGAGGGAGCTGGTCGGGCTCTTGCGTGTTTGTCCACCGATTCGGAACGTGGCGGTGTCACCGAGTGAAACGGATATAACAGGCGCGTCGAACGTCTGTTCGTCCCTGTCCTGATGCAATCCCATTTTCGCGCCCGGTTCATAGAAATTGATCAGGCAGGCCTCCGGCTCGGGGGCATCGGGGGCCAGCTCCCGCCAAAGAGCGGTCAGCCGGTCCGGCATGTGCGGCCAGGGCGCGCCAGTCACCGGATGAGAGGACTGATAACGGTAGCCGCTTTTATCCGACACCCAGCCGAGCGGCCCGCAATTGCTCATCCGTACCGAGAAGGCTTTGCCGGTTTTCGGCATCACCGGCTGAAACAGCGGCGCGCTCTTCAGGACGTCCCTGATCTCCGCGACGAGTGCTTCCTGGGCGTTTCGGTCGAAGGTCTCCGGCAGGACCCGAAAGCCGTCTGGAAGAGAGTGCCGCTTGGTCATGTGGATTGCCTTCTGGAAAACTGGGCCGACATGGCGGCTTGGTAACGAACTGGGAAGAATTATCAAGAATACAGGGTCTGCCTGCAAATGCTGTGTGCTTGGTGGCTTGCAGGCTAAGTTTCATCCACCTATATAGCGTTCGAGCGTTACGCTAAGGCGTAGCTTCCGGGCGCTGTTCCGGGCATTTGTGAAGAGGAGCCGGAAGGATGCCGTCACGGGTCATTCCGGTTTGCTAAAAGGAGAGTCAGATATGGCAAAGGTCATTGGTATCGACCTTGGCACGACCAACTCGTGCGTTGCCGTCATGGACGGCAAGGATCCCAAAGTTATTGAAAACGCGGAAGGCGCGCGTACAACGCCCTCCATGGTGGCATTTTCCGACGACAGCGAACGCCTTGTCGGTCAGCCGGCCAAACGCCAGGCTGTCACCAACCCGACCAACACGCTTTTCGCAGTCAAGCGCCTGATCGGCCGCCGGTTCGACGATCCGACCGTTGCCAAGGACAAGAAGCTCGTTCCGTTCGAGATCGTCAAGGCTGACAATGGCGATGCGTGGGTCGAAGCAAGCGGCGAAAAATATTCTCCGTCACAGGTTTCCGCCTTCATCCTTCAGAAAATGAAGGAAACCGCCGAAAGCTATCTCGGAGAGACTGTGACCCAGGCGGTTATCACTGTCCCGGCTTACTTCAACGATGCTCAGCGTCAGGCCACCAAGGATGCGGGCAAGATCGCCGGCCTTGAAGTTCTGCGTATCATCAACGAGCCGACAGCCGCTGCGCTGGCCTATGGCCTCGACAAGAACGACGGCAAGACCATCGCGGTTTATGACCTTGGTGGCGGTACCTTCGACGTATCCGTTCTGGAAATCGGCGATGGCGTCTTCGAAGTGAAGTCGACCAACGGCGACACCTTCCTCGGCGGTGAAGATTTCGACATGGTTCTCGTCGACTACCTTGCTTCCGAGTTCAAGAAGGAACAGGGCATCGACCTGAAGAACGACAAGCTTGCCCTGCAGCGCCTCAAGGAAGCTTCCGAAAAGGCCAAGATCGAGCTGTCGTCTTCCACTCAGACCGAAGTCAACCTGCCGTTCATCACGGCGGATGCATCCGGTCCGAAGCACCTGACCTTGAAGCTGACACGCGCCAAGTTCGAATCTCTCGTTGATGATCTGGTCAAGCGCACCATCGCACCGATGAAGGCTGCCTTGAAGGATGCCGGCCTGGTTGCCGGTCAGATTGACGAAGTGGTTCTGGTCGGCGGCATGACCCGTATGCCGAAGATCCAGGAAACCGTGAAGACCTTCTTCGGTAAGGACCCGCACAAGGGTGTGAACCCGGACGAAGTGGTTGCCATGGGTGCTGCCATTCAGGCCGGCGTCCTGCAGGGCGACGTCAAGGACGTTCTGTTGCTCGACGTGACCCCGCTGTCACTCGGCATTGAAACCCTTGGCGGTGTCTTCACCCGCTTGATCGACCGCAACACGACGATCCCGACCAAAAAGAGCCAGGTGTTCTCGACCGCTGAAGACAATCAGACGGCTGTGACCATCCGCGTCTTCCAGGGCGAGCGTGAAATGGCTGCGGACAACAAGGTCCTTGGGCAGTTCGATCTGGTTGGTCTGCCGCCTGCGCCACGCGGCGTGCCGCAGATCGAGGTCGCCTTCGACATCGACGCCAACGGTATCGTGAACGTCTCTGCCAAGGACAAGGGCACGGGCAAGGAGCAGCAGATCCGCATCCAGGCTTCTGGTGGTCTCTCCGACGCTGACATCGATCAGATGATCAAGGATGCCGAATCCCACGCGGATGAGGACAAGAAGCGCAAGGAACTGGTGGAAGCCAAGAACCAGGGTGAAGCGCTTGTCCATTCCACCGAGAAATCGGTCAAGGAACATGGCGACAAGGTCGGCGCGGACGACAAGGCGACGATCGAAACGGCTCTTGAAGAGTTGAAGGCGTCTCTTGAAGGTGAAGACCTGGAAGGTATCCAGGCCAAGACCCAGGCTCTTGCCGAAGTTTCCATGAAGCTGGGCGAGGCCATGTATCAGGCCGCGCAGGCAGAAGCGGAAGCTGACGCCGGCGAGGGCGAAGAAGAGACAGCCGCAGCGGACGACGATGTCGTCGATGCGGACTTCGAGGAAGTTAAGGACGACGACGATAAGAAGTCGGCCTGATTTCAGGAACTGGACGGCCTGCAGATAATCTGCAGGCCGTTTGCACTGCACCGGCGCTAAGCTGGCTGTAAACTCGAAGATGTCTGATTTCTGACGCCGGACCATCATTCCGGCTTTCTGCTTGTTCAGAGCATCTCATCTTTTGCAGCGATAAACCCGGTGCGGGCCGTTTTGAGGCGTCTGGATTATACCAAGCGCCGTCGGCAGACAGAGACGAGTGACCACGAATGGCCAAACGCGATTTCTACGAAGTTCTGGGCGTTTCCCGCGATGCGGATGAAAAGGTTCTGAAAAGCGCCTACCGCAAGATGGCGATGAAGTATCATCCTGATCGCAATCCGGGCGATGCGGAAGCCGAGGCGAGCTTCAAGGAAGCAAACGAAGCCTACGACGCGCTGAAAGACTCCCAAAAGCGGGCCGCATACGACCGGTTCGGTCATGCGGCATTCGAAAATGGCGGTTTCGGCGGTGGTGGCGGTGGCCACGGTCCGGATTTCTCTTCCACCATGTCCGACATTTTCGAGGAATTCTTCGGCATGGGCGGTGGCGGCGGCCGCCGGTCTGGCGGGCGCGAGCGTGGCGCGGATCTGCGCTACAACCTCGACATTTCCCTGGAAGACGCATTCTCCGGCAAAACGGTCGAAATCGAGGTTCCGACCAGCGTAACCTGTGACACCTGTTCGGGATCCGGTGCGAAGCCCGGAACCAGCCCGACGACCTGCCGCACCTGCGGTGGCGCGGGGCGGGTCCGTGCGGCTCAGGGGTTCTTCACCCTGGAGCGCGCCTGTCCCTCGTGTCAGGGCAAGGGGCAGGTCATTTCGGATCCGTGTGGTACCTGTGGCGGCGTTGGCCGGACAACCCAGGAACGGACCCTTTCGGTCAACATTCCCGCTGGTATCGAGGATGGCACCCGTATTCGTCTGGCGGGCGAAGGAGAAGCAGGGCTGCGCGGTGGTCCGGCAGGCGATCTGTATATCTTCCTGTCCCTTAAACCGCATGAGATTTTCCAGCGCGACGGCGCGGATCTTTACTGCCGCGTGCCGATTTCCATGTCGACGGCAACGCTCGGCGGCCAGTTCGACGTTCCGACCCTCGATGGCACAACGAGCCGGGTAAAAGTTCCGGAGGGGACGCAGACGGGCAAACAGTTCCGCCTTCGTGGTAAGGGCATGCCGATCATGCGGGCGACTCAGCATGGTGACATGTATGTTCAGGTCACAGTTGAGACACCCACCAATCTGACCAAGCGTCAACGGGAACTTCTGGCGGAGTTTGAACAGGAATCTTCAGGTGAAAATCACCCCGAATCTGCTGGGTTCTTCTCGAAGGTCAAAGATTTTATCGACAATCTGAGTGTGTGAGGCAGGGTCACCATCTTGAAATCATTTCCCTGCGGAACCTACATTAGAAGATACCGCAGGAGGAAATATCGCAATGATGGATATGTCGGGGTCGCATTCCCAGGCCGTGCGCGCCAAGGTTCGCAAGGTCAAGGAGCTGAAGGCCAAGGCGCTCGATGAAGTGCGTTTTTTCCGTTCCTGGGTCGAAAACCCTTTGAAGGTCGGGGCTGTCAGCCCGTCAGGACCGCTGCTGGCCGCAAAAATGGCTTCCTATATCACGCCGGAACATGGCGCTCATTTCGTTGAGCTCGGGCCGGGGACAGGGGTCGTAACCAAAGCGATCTTCGATCGTGGGATTAGCCACAAAGATCTGATATCCGTCGAATACAGCGAAAATTTCTGCCGGCTTCTCAGCGCGAGGTTCCCGGGCCTGAATGTCATTCAGGGGGATGCCTACGCATTGAAGGATCTTTTGTCGGACGGTCCTGCCAGCGGTTTTGCAAAAGGCGGCCTGAGCGGCATTGTTTCAAGCCTGCCGTTGTTCACGCGACCGGAAGACGAGCGCAGGCGCTTCGTTCTTGATGCTCTGAGTCTGCTGAAACCCGGAGCTCCCCTGGTTCAGTTCTCCTATGCACTCGTGCCGCCTGTCAAAGCGGATCCGGTGGCGTTTTCGCTGACCAAGTCTGACTGGATCTGGAAAAACCTGCCGCCGGCGCGGGTCTGGGTCTACCGCAGCGCCCATTGAATCCGGCTGTCACGGCCCAGGCTTCACGGCTATGGAATGTGGATTCCCGGTTTGACACCGTCCGGAGCGGGCGGAACTTGTAGTAGGCTGGCCTGACAAACTGCGATGCCGCTAGTCTATTTTTTGGAAACAGTCATGCGCCAGCCGAAAATACTGGTTTTTTCAGGGTCGAGCCGGTCCGGTTCGTACAATTCAAAGCTGGCGGCGCTCGTCGGCAAGCATCTGGCACTCGCCGATGCTGAGGTGACGCATATCTCTCTCGCCGACTATCCCTTGCCTCTTTACGATGGCGACCTTGAAGCGGGCCGGGGCATTCCGGCACATGCTCAAACCCTCAAAACCCTGTTTCAAAAGCAAGATGGGGTTTTCATTGCCTGTCCCGAGTACAATGCCGGTGTAACGCCTGTCCTGAAGAACATGATCGACTGGATCAGCCGGCCGGCAGATCCAGGTGAGGGGGAACCGACCGCTTTCCGGAACCGGGTTTTCGCCCTTGGTGCCGCGTCGACAGGCGGATACGGCGGCATACGGGGATTGATGGGCATGCGGACCATTCTGGAAGTGGGACTGGGAGCCGCTGTCCTGCCGCAGATGGTGACCGTGGCAAGAGCCGCGGCTGGCTTCACGGCGAAAGGGGATCTGGTGGATGACAAGGCTTCAGGGCAACTCGAGACCCTTGTGCAGACTTTGAACCAGCAGACCCGTTTGCTTCTGGGCCCCTGAATTCTCCCGCATCGCAATCCGTTATGCTTGGCATTTCGAAACGCCAAGCCTACATAGGACGGGCGAAACGGGTCGCAGCAAGCGCAGCGGTCCAGTTTGAACGATAATTCTGAGAGGCATTCATGAGCGACACCCGAGAGCCGGCAAGCTGGCACGGCACCACGATCCTGATGGTCCGCAAGGGCGGCAAGGTCGTTATTGCCGGAGATGGTCAGGTGTCTCTTGGCGCGACGGTCATCAAGAATACGGCGCGCAAGGTCCGGCCCCTGGCAAAGGGCGAGGTCATCGGCGGTTTCGCGGGAGCGACGGCGGATGCCTTCACGCTGTTCGAACGGCTTGAAGCCAAACTGGAACAATATCCCGGCCAGTTGATGCGCGCCTGTGTCGAGCTCGCCAAAGACTGGCGGACGGACAGATA
>JBNKOQ010000092.1:0-10108 GCA_050294735.1 Roseibium sp.
AGCCGGGTCTGCCGGGGCGGGCTCCGGTCTTGCCTATCGTCTGCTGGAGTCACAGTTCAGGTTGAATATTCCGCGGCTTTTCGCGGCGCTGATCCTGCTGTCGCTCACAGGGGTCGTGATCTTCATGATGACCAGTCTCGTATCGCATCTTCTGCTTCGCAAATGGCATGAGAGCGCATTGAAGCGGGAGAACTGACCCATGGCTCGATTGCTGGAGCAAAATGTGCAGGGTGAAGCCATCCTGCGCAATGCGACTGTTCCTGCCTGCCTGTTGCCTGCCGAGTTGGCGGGGGACGATCCTTCCTCGCTGCTGCAGGTCGATTTCGAAATCTCCGGAGGACGGTTGAAGCGGATCGTCCCTTCTGCTCCGGGCGGATCTGAAGGGTCTTCTGTCTTCGATCTGGATGGCGGAATGGTCCTGCCGACGCTGGTCGACATGCATACCCATTTGGACAAGGGGCATATCTGGCCTCGCCGGCCAAATCCGGACGGAACGTTCGAGGGGGCCTTGGCTGCGGTTGGAGAAGACCGGGTGGCGTCCTGGACCGCCGAGGATGTCCGAGCCCGCATGGAGTTCGGGCTGAAATCGGCCTATGCATATGGGACATCCGTGATACGCACGCACATTGACAGCCTTCCCCCGCAGGATGCGATTTCCTGGCCGGTGTTTCAGGAAGTCCGTGCTGACTGGAAAGACAGGATCACACTGCAAGGGTCCTGTCTTTTCGGCATCGACCGTCTGGCTGAGTTCGACGGTTATTTGCAGAACATTGCCGACCGGGTGCTAGCCGCGGGCGGGGTACTCGGTGCGGTAACCTATATGATCCCCGATCTTGAAGGGCATCTCGATGCTATTTTCAAGGCAGCTATGGATCGTGGTTTGCCGCTCGATTTTCATGTCGACGAAACCAAGGATCCGAAAGCCAAAACCTTACGCCATATCGCAGAGGCGGCAATCCGTAACGGTTTTGAGGGCAGGATCGTTTGTGGACACTGCTGTTCGCTTGCCCAACAGCAGAGCGAAGAGGTCGACGAAACTCTGGACCTGGTCGCAAAAGCGGGCATTGGCGTGGTTTCGCTGCCAATGTGCAACATGTACCTGCAGGACCGGCAAGCGGGGCGAACACCGCGGTGGCGCGGCGTGACCCTGTTGCATGAAATGCGGGCCAGGGGAATTCCCGTCGCTGTGGCGTCGGACAACACCCGGGATCCTTTTTATGCCTATGGCGACCTGGATTTGATCGAGGTCTATGCGCAGGCAACCAGAATACTGCAACTTGATCATCCGATTTCCGATTGGATATCGGCTGTATCCACCGCTGCAGCACATATGCTTGAGGTGGATGCAGGACGTTTCTGTATTGGCGAATCGGCTGACATGATCCTGTTCCGGACGCGGAACTGGAGCGAGTTGCTGTCCCGCCCTTCTGGCGCGCGTGATATTCTGCGGAAAGGCGCGACAGTAACCGAAGACCTTCCGGACTACCGGGAGCTGGATCATTTGTTGATTGGAAGCGGAGCCGCGATATGAGCAATCTTGAGAAACTCAAAGCCGAGCTTGGCAATTTGCAGCTCGAGGACAATCCTCAGATCGTAAAACAGAAGAGCCGGGACTTTTTCTGGTATTCGCCGGTTCTCAAGCGCCAGCTCGATGATGTCACCGGGGATCTTGTGGTGACCCCCAAGTCGGAAGCGGACGTCATACAGGTGTTGAAGGCCTGTTATGCGCTTGACGTTCCTGTCACCACCCGTGGCGCCGGCACAGGAAACTATGGTCAGGCAATGCCGCTTGCAGGTGGCGTCATTTTGAATTTGGCTGAGATGAACAGCATCAAGGAAGTTCGGCCAGGCGTGGTCGTTGCCGAAGCGGGTGCCATTGTCTCCAAGGTTGATGAGGCTTGCCGGGCACACTCCGGCCAGGAACTCCGGCTTCACCCGTCAACGTGCCGGACGGCGACCATTGGCGGTTTCATTGCTGGTGGTTCAGGTGGCGTCGGGTCTCTTAACTGGGGTGGCTTACGAGATCTTGGGAATGTCATCCGCTTGCGTGTTCTCACCATGGAGGCTGAACCGCGGGTTCTGGAAATGACCGGGGACGACCTGCAAAAGGTCATGCATGCCTATGGAACCAACGGGGTTATCACCGAGGTCGAAATGCCGCTCACGGCGGCTTACGACTGGGTTGATGTACTTGTCGGCTTCGATGCTTTCATGGACGGGGTTCACTTCGCCGACGATCTTGGCAATCAGGATGGGCTTCTGCTCAAGGAAATCGCGCCGATCGCGGCACCCGTTCCTCACGATTATTTCCTGCGGCACCAGAAATTCATCCGCAAGGACCAATCGGTCGTCGTCTGCATGGTGGCTCCTTTTGCTATGGAGGCGTTTGCTTCCTTTGTGAGCCGCAGAGACAAGGCATCTATTCTCTATCGTTCGGACCTTGCGGATGAGGGTGAGAAAAAGGGCTTGCCGCCAGCATATGAGCTGGCTTGGAACCATACGACGTTACGCGGTCTTCGCGTTGATCCCAACATCACGTATCTGCAGGTGCTTTACCCATACCCGAACCAAATCGAAAAGGTCCGGACCATGGTCGAGCTGCTCGGGGACGAAGCACCGGCGCATCTTGAGTATGTCCGGTTCGATGGCAAGATCACCTGTTTTGGCCTTCCAATCGTTCGTTACACAAGCGACGAGCGTCTTGAAGAAATCATCAAGCTGCACGAGGACAACGGTTGCCCGATTTTCAACCCGCACCGGTACACGCTGGAAGAGGGCGGCATGAAGCAGACAGACGCGGCGCAGCTTGCCTTCAAGAAGGAAGCCGACCCGAAAGGGTTGCTCAATCCGGGGAAAATGATTGCCTGGGAAGATCCGTCCTATGATTATTCTTCGGAGAAACTGTTTCTGTTTCCCGGCCTGAAGGACGGGTAAAGCTACAAGACTTCTTGCTGGATGTATTCACCGGCCGCCCTGCTTTCAAAGCGGGCCGTCCCTTTGTCGTGTCTGGAGTTTGACGAAAGCATTTGGAGAGACCCATGCGGGTTCTGGTTTTATATGCGCACCCGGTTGAAACGAGCTTTGGTGCGGCGCTGCATGAACAGACCATCGCGTCCCTTAAATCTGCCGGACATGAAGTCGATGACTGCGACCTTTACGGCGAGGGATTCGATCCACGCCTGACACGCGAGGAGCGGATAGGCTACCACGATCTTGAGACCAACCAAAAACCGGTTGCAGGGTATGTCGAACGCCTGCTCGCCGCGGAGGCTTTGGTGATCGTAACTCCTGTCTGGAATTTTGGTTATCCGGCTATTCTGAAGGGGTTCTTTGATCGGGTCTTTCTGCCCGGGGTGTCCTTTAAAATGGAAAATGGCAAGGTTTCTCCGAGCTTGCACAACATCCGAAAGCTGTCGGTGGTGACGACCTACGGCGGCACCAGATTCCGGGCCTTTCTGGTTGGCGATCCGCCGCGCAAAATTGCGACCCGGGTGCTGCGTGCCGTTATCAAGCCGGTTGCTCCGGTTTCCTATCATGCGCTTTACGACATGAACCGCAGAACAGATGCTGAGCGGGGCCGCTTCATGAATAAAGTTGCGACCGCAATGGAGGCGTTTTGATGCGCACGCTCGTTGTTTATTCCCATCCTTGTGCGGAGAGTTACAACGCGGCGGTGCTGGCCGTCGCGGTCGATGCCCTGCGGAACGCCGGTCACGATGTGAGGGTGAGGGATCTCTACGCGGAAGGGTTTCAGCCAGCCATGTGCGCGGACGAACGGCGAAGCTACCATGACCGGGAGAGCAACGTGCGGCCAGTGGAACCCTACGTGGAGGACATTAACTGGTGCGAGATGCTCGTATTTGTCTATCCAACATGGTGGTTCGGTCTGCCCGCCATGCTGAAAGGCTGGTTTGATCGGGTATGGGTGCCTCACGTTACTTTTGAGATGCCAACGGCAGACAGTGGTATGCGGCCGAAAATGCAGCATATTCGAAAGATTGCCATAGTGACGACATGCGGTGCGACATGGTGGGTATCGAAAGTGATCGGAGAACCCGGGCGGAAGACGATCATGCGGGGAATGCGGGCCCTGTGCGCGCCACGCTGCAAGACCCTGTATTTGGCGCATTACAAAATGGATTCATCGACTGACGAAACGCGTGCCCGTTATCTGGCTAAGGTTCGTAATCGTCTCGGATCGTTCTGATTTCCCGGCTTTGGCAACGAGTGTCATTTGACGGTTAAATACCAGCGTTACAGTTCTCCCTGAATCCGGCTGTCTTGCGATATCGCCGGGTGTTGTTCGACACATGAGTGGGAGCCGGGACTTTGGCATTCAACTACAAGAAGAGCGTGACATTTCGGCTGGTGCAGGCCGCAAAGGCGCAACGGGCACGCTCTGGCAGTCATTTGATGCGTATCGGTCTGCACCCGGGACAGGAACTCGTTCTCAAGGTTCTTGCCGATGGTGACGGCCGGACAATGAGCCAGCTGGCACTCGCATTGGGGGTCCAGCCGCCTACGGTCACGAAAATGGTGACCCGATTGTCCGCTCAAGGATATGTGCGCCGCCAAGTGTCGGATGCAGACGGGCGTCTTGCCAGGGTTTTCCTGACCGAGGAAGGGCAGGCTCTGGTGGAAAGTGTCGACAGGGCTTGGAAACGCCTGGAGCGGGAGGCCATGTCGGGTCTGGATGACAAGGATCGCAAGAAACTCAGGAAGCTATTGCGCCAGGTGGAAAAAAATCTGTCGCAGTCTTTTGATGAAGACCCTGAGCACGACAGTGACACCGAGGTGGAACAAGACCTGGAACCGGCCTGATCGGCCGCAATTTTCCCGTTGTTCGGCTTTCCGGCGAAGCGGTAATCGCTGGGGAGCCGGTTTTAACCATGAGGCCTGCCCCGGATTGCAGGACGGGCTCTGAAACACCATGTCTTGAGAGATAAGATTTATTCTCGAAACTCGCCGTACGAGGAGACAATGGCAGGCCAGTCTTTGAATGAAGATCGGGGCGCACGCAGAGCTGCTGATCTCAAGCGCCGGTTCCGTTCGGTTTCAGAGCAATCGATTGGCCGCCGGTCCCGCCTGTCCTCCCTGGGAAGTGGAGGAGACAGCACCGGGCCATTGGCAGGAAACGGTCGATTTGTGGCTATTTGGGCCGTAATCGGGCTGATCGCTTTTGCGGTTGGATCGTTCTTGACCTAAAGCCGTGCCTGCTGCGCTCTCACACAAGAAACGGATAACCGCCTTCCAGCTTGAGGAGGCGGATTTTCGTATCCAGACCTCCGGCACCGGAGTACCCGCCAAGGCCATTGGCGGACAGAACACGGTGACAGGGGATGATGATCGGGATCGGATTGGCGCCGCAAGCCTGGCCGACTGGTTGCCCGTAGGTGCCAAGCTCGTCTGCGATATCTCCGTAGGTCCGTGTTTCGCCGTAGGGTATATCTGACATTGCCTTGAAAACAGCCTGATGAAGTTCCCCGCCTTTGGGCGCGAGAGGGAGGTCAAAAGTCTTCAGCTTGCCGGAAAAATAGGCCTCGAGCTGCCGGACTGCCTCGCTCAAGACAGGCGACGCCGTTTCTGGATGCCGCGGGGCCGAAAGCCAATTTATGGCTGTGATGCGGGCATTGTCCTCAACAATCTCGATCACTCCGAGATCCGTCTTCAAGGAAAGCGCTGGCATGGGCCGCTCCAATGAGCTGTGAGAGAGATTGGTGCCGGTGCACGGGGTGGGCCGGTTTCTTCTGAGCCTAAAGGTAAACCACTCTTGAGACCATTCCCGGACATTTCATTTTGCTGCTGGATGTGCCTGAAGCAGCGATAGTTGACGCACAGGTGGAATTGCAGGCTTAATGCCCTGAGCAGGTTTTCAAGTTACCATTTGATGGGCTTGTTGTCCGGGAGGTGTGCAATGATCTCGACACGCAGGGAGTTTCTGGCGGGAAGCGGTGCGTTCTGTATGACTGCGTTAACGACTTCTGCCGTGCATTCAAATGCCGCTGCGAATGCCTACTTCAACGGATTTCAAGACGATAACGGCTTTCGCTACCGTGTTACGAAATTCAGCAAGATTGATCCGGTCTGGCATCGTCAGATGGTCAAGTATTTTAGCCCGGAGCCTCCGGGAAGCATCGTTGTCGATACCCGTAATCATTTCCTCTATGTGGTTTGGGAAAACAACACGGCCTTGCGTTACGGCGTAGGAGTTGGCCGGGAGGGATTCCAGTGGTTCGGCCATGCGCGTGTCGACCGGAAAGAGCTCTGGCCGCGTTGGGTGCCGCCGCCGGAAATGCTGCAAAGACAACCGGATTTGCCGCGGTTGGTCGAAGGCGGTTCAGCGAATAATCCTCTGGGGCCTCGCGCGCTCTACCTATACCGTGACGGTCAGGACCTGGGGTACAGGCTGCATGGCACGCTGGAGCCCTGGAGCATCGGCCGCGATGTTTCGAGTGGCTGTATCAGGATGTTCCCGGAAGATATTATCGATCTTTATCAGCGTTGCCCAAAGGGGACGAAGGTCCTTGTCCTGGAGCATTTGGGCGAAGATGCCGGCTGAATTATGTAAGAAGTTGTTTGGAGAGGCGGCCAGATCGAGCCGCCTTCCTTTTGAGGGGGCGAATGTGGCTGGTTTCGGATTTTTGGGCGGTAAAGCCCTTCCCGCGGTGTTGATGAGTTGTTTGGTTCTGTCTGGTTGCAACAGCGTGGGCAATTTGGGAACGCCTGATGTCACCAACGCCACGGCGGCAGGTTTCGTCGATATGAAGCCAGGATCGGAAGAGGAGTTCATGCTCAATGTCGGTCGCCGGATCTTCTTCGAGCAAGGCTCGTCGGCTGTTACCGATGAAGCTCAAATGACGATTGTAAGGCAGGCGGATTGGCTTAAGAAAAACCCGCGCTGGCTTGTGAAAGTTCAGGGTCATGCGGATGATCCTGGCAGTGAGGCGGCGAACAAGACGCTTTCTACGCAACGAGCGGAAGCCGTCCTGAATGCGCTTGCAGCGCAGGGTGTCAACCGCAAGCGGATGTGGGCAAAGGGATATGGGATCGAACGTCCGGTGACAGATTGCGACGAGATCACGTGCAAGTCGCAAAACCGCCGGGTGGTGGTTAATCTACGCGAGGAGTTCGACGAATCGGCGCCCCGCCGTTAAAGGAGTGTTCCGGTTGGTTTCCATCCGTTTTGTGCCCCTTCCTGGTAATCTCGCAGTCTTGAGACCAAATACATGAGTGACGATACGGCGTCTGACAAGCCGGCTTCCAGTGCCTCGGCAGAAATGCCAGATGGGACGTTCGTCAAGCCGGGCAAGAGGTTGACGCTCGGCCATATTGCCGATCAGCTTGGCATTTCGACTGCAACGGTTTCTCTCGCCCTACGCGATAGCCCTCTTGTCGCGGAAGAGACCCGGGTAAAGGTCAAAGCCACAGCCGAGGAAATCGGCTATATCTACAATCGGTCGGCTGCTTCCCTGCGCACAGCCCGCAGCCAGATCGTCGGGGTTGCGGTCCACGATCTTTTGAATCCCTATTTTGCTGAGGTTTTCTCTGCGCTTGAAGATGTTCTTGAGCAGCAAGGGCAGATGGTTTTCATTTGTAATCACCGCGATGATGTGAAGCGGCAAAGAGCCTTCATCAACACATTGCTGCAACACCGCGCGGATGGCCTGATCCTGTGTCCTTCGGTGGGGACGACCGCCGAGGAAATTAACCGGCTCATCGGACAAGGCATTCCGGTGACACTTATGTGCCGGGAGATTCCCGGGGTCTGGGCCCCTTGTGTCCATGGCGATGATATTGCGGGCGGCTATGCGGTGACCAAACACCTCATTGAGCAGGGGCACAAGAATATCGCTATGGTTGGCGGCCGGCGGGAAAGCTCTACCGGGCAGCATCGTCATGCCGGCTGGTGCAAGGCGCTTGAGGAAGCTGGCTTTGATCCGAAAAAGCAGATTGATATTCCGGAGCTCATGACCCAGGCAGACGGGCGGGAGGTGGTGCCGCAGCTTCTCAATGCGGCCACCAAACCCACGGCAGTCATGTGCTTCAACGACTTGGTGGCGTTGGGCATAATGCCGGCCTTGCGCAGGATGGATGTGGAACCCGGACCAGATATGGCGGTCACCGGTTATGACGATGTCGACGGAGCGGCAAGCCGCACCCCGGCTTTGACGACGGTGTGCAATCATGCTGATAAGATTGGGCGTTTATCCGCTTTGACGCTGCTCCGGCAAATCGCGGGGGAGCGTGTGCCCAACCGGCCGATCCTGATCGAACCGGATCTGAGGATCAGGGAAAGTTCGCCGCCTCAAGGCGTTCGTCTGGGCCCCAAGCTGGTGGAGTGATATGCGTTTCGAAATCGCGGTCCGGCTCGAAGTGAAATTCCGACCTTTGGGGGAAATGCTCTGAGCTGAATGCCGGGTCTATGACACTGGTTGTTTATGTTTAAAGGAGTGTGTTTTGGCTGGCTTGAAATTGCTTGGAATATCGGGATCTTTACGCAAGGCATCGTTCAATACCATGCTGGTTAAGGAAGCGGCCCGCCTTTTTGAACCGGAGACCTTCATTCTGGCTGATATCCGGATGCCACTTTACGACGGAGATCTGGAGGAGGCTGAAGGCTTGCCGGAAGCGGCAAAAAACCTGCGGTCGGAGATTGCTGCGGCAGATGCAATTGTCATCTCCACGCCGGAGTACAATAAAAACCTGCCAGGTGTATTAAAGAACGCACTCGACTGGATCAGCCGTGAGAGGCCCATGCCGATGGCAAATAAGCCGGTGGCAGTCATTTCAGCGGCTGCGGGAATCGCGGGCGGGGCCCGGGCTCAATATTCTCTTCGGCATTGCCTCACACCCTTTGGGCCGCGCGTTTTGCAAGGACCGGAATGCCTGATTGGTTCCGCATCGAAGGCGTTTGATGAAGATGGGAGACTGGTCAATGAGCAAAGCACTACGATCTTGCAGAAACTAATGGAGGCCTTGAAACAGGAGGCTCTTGGATAGGCAAGGTCCACTGGAGTGTTGGCAGCAGGAGGGTGACAGTCTCACGACTTACCGCTCAGCTGCCACGGCTTTTTTCTTGCTGGGGGTAGACGAAGGGCCGACGTAAACACAGCGGTTCCGGCCAGTTCGTTTAGCTTGGTAAAGGGCACTGTCGGCCCTTTGCATCAAACTGGCAAATTCAATGTCATCCGGTGAGATGCAGGCTACGCCCAAACTGCATGTGACCTCTTGCGCCATATTGGGAAGCCGGCAGTTCGCCTGGACGTTCTCCCGAATACGTTCCGCGACGGTAAGGGCATCTTCAGGTTCCGTATCGCTGAGAAGGATGCAAAATTCCTCGCCGCCCACCCGGCCAAAGACGTCGATGGCTCGCAGGGAGGAGCCCACATTGGACGAGAAAAGCTTGAGGATCTCGTCTCCGGCTGCATGCCCATATGTATCGTTGATGCTCTTGAAATGGTCGATGTCGAGCATGATCGCTGAAAAGTGCTCGCCGCTGCGGCGGTAACGGGCGACTTCGGTGTTTGCCCGTTCCATGAACGCCCGCCGGTTCAGTATGCCGGTTAGGTCATCTGTGGATGCAAGGCGTTCCAGGCGCACCTTTGCATTCATCAACGCCTGGTGATCCAGTTCACGAGCAATCTCGTTTCCGATCCAGTCTGCAAATTGCCGTATGATTTCTGTATCGGTTTTGGTGAACGGACGTCTGCGTGGATCCGGGCTGGTGAAGTTGATGGTGCCATATCGAACGCCGTCTACCAGAAGGGGCGCGCCAATATAGGTCTCCAACCCGAATATCTTGTAACAAGGATGAACGGCGAGTTCCGATTCGGCTGTATGTGCGATGGCAACGGGAGACGCTGCCGTCAGCGTATTGGCGCAATACGTGTCTCCAAGGGAAAAGGTCGCGCCAGCCTCAATCTCCTTGTTCGGGCATTCCGCCCATTTGACGGAATAGGAGTTTTCGACAATTTGACTGATGATGCCAAACGGCAAATCATAGTGTTCGCAACCTATTCGGAGGATTTGCTGGATTTTTTCGTCGTATCCAAGATCTCTTGTCGAGGTTACTCCATAAAGTGATGAGAGCGTTGCCTCGACCTTCTTG
>JBNKOQ010000093.1:0-10042 GCA_050294735.1 Roseibium sp.
AGCAAAGCAATCTGCGTCATTGGCAACCGTGACAGGCAGTCCGAATTCCCGGCTCAGTTCGCCTTTCAGATCCCGGCCAAATATGCAGGGGATATTGGCGACGATCATGCCGTGCGTATCCGGATCAACGATTGCCGCAATCGATATGGCAATGCCGTCCGGTGGCATGGGCGCTTGCGCGATCGCGGCCCGCAGACATTCCACGAATTCCGCGAAATCCTGAGTAGGTGTCGGAACGCGGGGGATCGTCTGGATCTTTGCAGGACTGTGAGCAAACGCAGCTTTTATGGTCGTCCCGCCGATATCGAAACAGACAATCATTGCGGGGTCTCCGAGGGACCGTTGAGGCTTGCAGGATTGGATGAAGGGAACCAGTGGCCGCGCACGACAGTGGCTTGGATCTCCAGCGTTTCCGTCAGAACGAGAAAATCAGCCGGTAAACCTTCCTGCAAGTGTCCATGCTCCGGCATACCAGCCGCTTCGGCTGGATATAGGGTCGCCATCCGAATGGCCTCTTCTACCGGTAAACCGATTTTCTGATGGATGAACCGGATACTGGAGAGCATGTCGATATCGGCCCCGGCGAGTGTTCCGTCCGCAAGGGTTAGCTGGCCCTTGTTCCGGTAGACCTGCCTGCCGTTTAACTCGAAGCTCTGTTCCTCGGTTCCAATAGACGACATGGCGTCTGTGACCAGAAAGACATGGCCTGGGCCTTGTTTGGCCCGAAGGGCGATGCCAATCGACAGCGGGTCGACATGGTGGCCATCGGCAATCAGGCCGCAGCTGATGTCACCCAAGCCAAGCGCGGCCCCAACAAGTCCCGGTTCACGATGTGTGAGGGGGCTCATCGCATTGAAAAGATGCGTCACCATTTTGGCGCCGGCGGCAACATAGGGGCGAATCGTATCGAGCCCGGCTGCGGTATGGCCCAGACTGACCTTAACGCCTTCGGAGACGAGATCCCGCACCTGATCCGGGGTCACACTTTCTGGCGCCAGTGTGACCAGAAGATGCGGCAGATGCTTCGCCGCATCCTTTATAAACGACAGGTCCGATTGCTCCATCGGCCGGATCAGGCCTGCCGCATGTGTTCCCTTTTTGGCGTGGGACAGATGCGGACCTTCCAGATGAAGTCCTGCAAAACCGGGGATTTTCTGCCTGGCGGCAGCAATGCCGGCGGAGACCGCTGTTCTGGTATTTTCCGGCGTATCCGAAATGAGGGTGACCAGCAGGGATGTGGTGCCATATTGCCTATGAGCCCGGCAGATCGTTTCGATCCCCGATACGGTCAGATCATTGTTAAAGAGAATGCCGCCGCCGCCATTCACTTGCAGATCGACAAAACCTGGAACGACGAAAGCTCCGGGAGCTAGAACGTCATTTGGTCCGCAGCGGTCGGCACCGTCTGCCTCAAGCCCGGTGATCAATCCGTCCCTGACATGCAGTGTCTTGTCGTCATGCCATGCGGTGCCGTCAAAGATACGGGCGCCCTGGACAGAAAAACTGTCTCTCGCCATGTCTTCGGAACTCATACAGTTTCTGTCACTTTTTGAAGCGCGGCTGGAGCATCCGGATTGAAATTTCTATCACGCGAGAGCTTTTCGACCATACCGTAGTAGGGAACGATCTGAACAAGCGCGTCTGTGAGCGGGTGCCCGGTTGCAACGCGAGGCAGTGTCTGAGCCTTGCCGGCAAGGGGAGAGGTGATGAAAACTTCACCGCCCTGGCTGGCGAGCCTGTCCGCGACTTCGACGGCGCCGGTTTCAGCGGCGTCGGCAGGGGCAAAGACGAGAACCGGGAACGAGCCGGTCACCAGAGAAACCGGACCATGCAGCACCTCGGCAGACGAGTAGGCCTCTGCGTGGAGTTCGCAGGTTTCCTTGCACTTCAGGGCTGCCTCGCCAGCTATTGCGAGAGACGGGCCCCGGCCCAGAATATAGACCGACCGGGCGTCCCGCAGCCGTTCGTTCAGATGACTCCAGTCCAATGAAAGAGCCGTATGGAGGGCCTCTGGGAGCTTGAGCAGGGCTTTGCTCAAGGCTTCATCTCCGGTCCAGTCCGAAACGATCATCAGTCCGGCAATGACCGAGTTGACGTATGACTTGGTTGCCGCAACCGCGATTTCGGGGCCCGCGTGGAGCGGGATTGTGGCACTGCAAGCGTCGGCGAGGGGGGACGGGACCGTGTTGACAAGCCCGATCGAATAGGCGCCGCTTTCGGTTGCCGACCTGGTCATGGCGACAATGTCGGGGCTTTGCCCGGATTGTGAAATGGCAATCGCCGCGGCGGATCCAAGCTTGAGCCGCCGCTGATAGACTGAGGCAAGAGAGGGCCCCAGAGAGGCGACCGGGACACCGGCCTGCAGTTCGATGGCATATTTGATGAAGCTGGCGGCGTGATCCGAGGTTCCTCGGGCAATGGTCACAACCACAGCCGGGTCCAGGCTGCGCAAACGGCCGGCCACTGCGGCCAATTGGTTGCCGGAGGCCTGCAACAGCCGGTCAACGGCTGCGGGGATCTCGTTGACTTCCGAACGCATGTGGGTCTGTGTCATGAAAACTACTGGCCTTTTGAGTTTAGGCAGGCCCAATAGCCTGCTCGGCAACGAGATCGTAGAGATCGCTGCGGTAGAGTGTTCTTGTGGTCTCGATCACCCGGCCACTGGCCAGAAAGGCAACGCGCTGTACCGAAAGCGCAGCCGACCCTTCAGGAACTTGCAGGAGGTCTGCTTCTTCGGGCTTGAGAACGCAGGCGGAGATTCGCTGAATGGCGCGCACAGGGCGTGCCTGTCTGGCTGTCAGGTGCGCGTAAAGGGACGAGTCGACGTCCTCCGGATCCGGCAGGATATCGTCCGGGAGAGAGGCACGTTCCAGGGCAATTGGCGTTTCATCAGCCAGCCGTAAGCGCTTCAGGCGCGCTACCTTGCAGTCGCCCGACAGGCCCAAGGTCATCACTTCATCAGAATTCGGCAGGTAGAGCCCGCGGTTAAGCCAATGTGTCGACGCGGTCATTCCACGGCGGGTCATATCCTCGGAAAAGGATGTGGCGCGGGAAATGGTTTGTTCCATGCGCTCGACAGGAGCGGCAACGAAAGTTCCCGACCCATGGCGGCGAACGAGCCGTCCTTCCTCAACCAGCGAATCTATGGCCTTGCGGACCGTGACGCGGGAAACTCCGCTGAGCTCTGAAAAATCCCGTTCAGGCGGCAGTGCATCGCCCTGCCTCAGCTGCTGGTTGTGAATGGCGCCTTCGATTGCCTGTTTCAGTTTCAGATACAGCGGTCCCTTGAACCGGTGTTGAAAATCGTGAAGGTCAGGAAACCTAGTCATGGCTGTTCTTGGCGGCTCTATCCGAAAAAGAGTGTCATGATCAGACAGTGGCACTGGCTGATTTGGTCGAAATAGATACCAAAAAAATACCATTCTCAAGAAAATTCTTTATCGGCTCGCATATTTTGGCGCGTGCCCATCTAATCACGTTAGGTAATTTCGATAAGTTGCCTCTTTCGGCGTTTTAGGGGTTAATGAAATTCTAATATTTTCAAATTTGGTATTGCATTGGTATTTTTATTGGTCTTCTATTCTGCGCATCGGCTTATGGGTTTCCGTCCGTGTGTCTGGGCGTAACGGATTCTCATCAGCTCCAGTTGGATGTCAGACGTTGTGAAAATAAATTTCACACATATGGCAAATGTGTCGTTTTCTGTTGACGGAAATCGTCATATGTACCAACTTCAAGAAAATAAATTACGAAAATATCACGCTGCCGGTCAGAAGGTTGGACGTTATGAAAGTCGGAATAGTCGGTCTCGGGTTTCGTCTCGGATATTTGGGTTCCGTCTTTAATCAGATGGATCCGGATTTCGAGATTGCTGGATACGTGGACCCGCAACCTGCCGGCTTACCGCTGCTGAAAGAGCATGGAATCGACGCTGGCCGGGCTTACGACACGCCGCAGGAGCTGATCGCGTCTGAGGATATTGATCTTCTGATGATCGGATCTCCCAACCACATGCATCTGGACCATATTCGGATCGGACTGGAAGCAGGGCTTAAGGTTTTCAGTGAAAAGCCGATCGTCATGACGCTTGAGCAGAGCTATGAACTCGCGTCACTGCTGCATCAGCATGGCCATGAGCGGCTGCTGGTTGGCCTCGTGCTGCGGTACTCTCCCTTGTACCGCGATCTTCGCGCAGCCCAGGCCGAGGGCCGGCTTGGCGATGTGGTGTCCATTGAGGCTTCCGAGCATATTCAGCCCTATCATGGCGCTTTCTTCATGCGGGATTGGCGCCGTTATGAAAACTACGCTGGCAGCTTCATGCTGGAAAAGTGCTGCCACGACCTGGATCTCTACAACGGAGTGGTCGGAGCGCGGCCTCGTTTCGTGGCCAGTTTTGGCGGTCGCAAGAGTTTTACCCCCGAGAACGCCCCGGCAAATGACGGGATCAACGATCTGCAGGTTTACCACAGCAAGCCGAGCGGTTGGCTCGGGTCGGATAACGTCTTCGACAGCGACGGGGATATTGTCGACTATCAAACCGCGATCGTCGAATACGAGAACGGCGTGTCGATGACGTTCCACACCAACATTAATGTCCCGGACGAATTCCGGCGGTTCTGCGTGATTGGCGCAAAGGGCATGGCGGAGGGGGATTTCGTCCGTGGTTTCCTTGATGTGCATAGCGCCCGGACGAACGAGAAAGTCATTTCGAAAACCTATCAGCCACCTTCGGAAACCTCCCATCACTACGGCGCCGATGAGCAGATGGCTGAGGACGTGATCAAGCATATCGTGGATGGTGCCGAGTTGCCGGTTTCTGCCCTGAATGCTCTGGAGGCAGGCATCCTGGCTCTGGCGATGGATGAAGCCCGGCATGGGCGGAAAGTGGTCGATCTGCAGGCTGTCTGGGAAAGATATGACGATGCGCTTCGGAGCGGCACCGTGGCTTCCCTTCCGGCAAAGTCGGCATAGGAGGTGCTTGTGGACGCAAAGCGCAGCGCCATCATTTTCGCCTGGATGCTCCTGCTTCCGGCAACCCTCTATATTCTCGTCATCGTCGCCTATCCTCTGGCGGACACAGTGCATCTGTCGTTCACCAATGCGTCCCTGCGCAAGACGGTGAATTGGGTCGGCTGGACCAACTACAACAAGATATTCAACGAGACATTCGCCGCCGTCATTATCCGCACCTTCGTGTGGACCTTCTTCTCGGTTCTTTTGAAGATGATTATAGGCACGTGCGGCGCGATGTTGCTGAACTCGGCGGTTCCCGGCCGGTCACTCTTCCGGATTCTCACCATGCCGCCCTGGATTGTCCCCATGGCCATCGGGATTTTCATGTGGGGCTGGATGTACAATGGCCAGTTCGGCATGATCTCCGGGTTGCTGCAGAATTTTGGCTTGACGGATGGGCCCGTCGCCTTCCTTGCGTACGGCAGCACGGCCTTCTGGGCAACGGTTGTCACCGATGTGTGGATCGGCGTTCCCATGGTCACGCTCTATATGCTGGCCGCCATTCAGGTGATCCCTCAGGACCTTTATGAGGCCGCCTGGACTGATGGGGCAGGGCGGTTTTACCGCTTTCGCCGGATCACGTTGCCACTGCTGGTGCCTGCCCTGATTACCATGTCGATGATCTCCCTGATATCGACCTTCAATTCCTTCGATATCATCTGGATCCTGACCCAGGGCGGCCCGAGCGGGTCGACCACCACAATGATCATCGACACTTACGCGACCGCGATTGGCTCCTACAAATATGGCGAAGGCGCTGCCCGTGCCGTGCTGATCTGCATCTTCCTGTCGATCTTCTGTTTCTTCTACTTCTGGGTGACAAGCCGACTTTCTGCGGAGACCGCGCGATGAGCAACAACAACGCGATGATCAACCGCTATCGCTGGTACGAAATGCTCGGGATCTACGGCGGTATAGCGCTGTTTCTGATTTTCGTTTTGTCGCCCTTCGTGGAAGGGTTTCTGGTTTCGCTCAAGCCGCTCAGCCTGTTGTTCTCGTCTCCTTACAGCTTTTGGCCGAAAAACGGATCGTTCGATGCCTACATCACGATGTGGGACAGCGTTCCCGGGTTTGCCCTTTACGTGTTCAACTCGCTGTTTCTGTCGACGGTCATCACCCTCATCGTACTGATCCTGGTGGTGCCGGCGGCGTATGCCTTCGCCCGGTTCAAATTCCCGGGCAGCGGTCCTCTGCTGGGTGCGTTCCTTGCCGTCAACATGTTTTCCGGAGCCGTTCTGCTCATCCCGCTGTTCCGGTTGATGCGCTCCATGGGGCTTTTGAACACTTATTGGGCGATGATCATTCCCGGCGCTGCCTTCCTTATTCCGACGGCGATCTGGCTGTTGCGGACCTACATGCTGCGCATTCCGCGCGAGCTGGAAGAGGCAGCCTATGTGGATGGAGCCAGCCGGATTTATACCTTCCGGCGGATTATTCTGCCGATGGCCATGCCGGGTATCGCAGTGGTGGCGATCACCACCTTCATCGGCGCTTATGCCCAGCAGTTCATCTATGCGCTTACCTTTAATTCCAAGTCGGAATTCATGCCTTTGCCGATTGGGCTGTTTGCCTATTTCGGCCGACAGGAAGTGATCTGGAACGAGCTGATGGCGGCGAGTTTCGTCGGCATCGCGCCAGCCATGATCGTGATCTTCTTCCTGCAACGCTATCTCGTCAGCGGTCTGACCGCCGGCGCGGTGAAATAAGAAAAACAACGAAAATCCACACCAGAGTATGGGGATACAGACTATGAAACTTACGTCTATGAAACTCGGGGTTTGCGCCCTGGCTCTTGCCGGTTCCACGGCTTTTGGCATGGTGAATGCCCAGGCTGAGGAAATCAGCTGGATCTACTGCGGTGACAAGATCGACCCTATCCACGAGAAGTACATTTCCGAGTGGGAAGGCAATAACCCTGGCTGGACCATTGCGGTTGAAGTTGTTGGCTGGGCCCAGTGCCAGGACAAGGCAACGACCCTTGCAGCAGCCGGTTCTCCGGTCGCCATGGCCTATGTCGGGTCGCGGACGCTCAAGCAGTTCGCGGAAAACGATCTGATCGTGCCGGTTCCAATGACCGACGCAGAGAAGGAAAGCTACTATCCCAACATCGTTGGCACGGTGACTTTCGACGGCACCCAGTGGGGCGTGCCGATTGCCTTCTCCACCAAGGCGCTGTTCTGGAACAAGGATCTCTTCAAGCAGGCCGGTCTCGACCCGGAAACACCGCCGAAGACCTGGGAAGAAGAAATCGAGTTTGCGAAGATCATCACGGAAAAGACCGGCATCCCCGGGTACGGTCTCCCTGCGAAGACCTTTGACAACACCATGCACCAGTTCATGCATTGGGTTTACACCAACAATGGCAAGGTCATTGATGACGAAGGCAATATCGTCATGGACAGCCCGGAAGTGCTTGCCGCACTGCAGGCGTACAAGGACATTACGCCCTATTCCGTGGAAGGGGCGACCGCCTACGAGCAGAACGAAATGCGGGCTATTTGGCTCGACGGCAAGGTTGGCATGATTCAAAACAGCTCCGGAGCTGCTGTTCGCGCCGAGAAGGCTGGATTGAACTGGGGCGTCACAACCCTGCCGCTTGGCCCGTCCGCAGAAGGTGCCGGTACCTTGCTCATCACTGACAGCCTGGCGATCTTCAAGGGATCGGGTGTCGAGGAAAAAGCCACCGAATTCGCCAAGTTCATTACGTCTCCCGGGCCTCAGGGGGAATATGAGCTCCAAGGCGGTGCCGGCCTGACGCCTCTGCGGCCGTCCGAGAAGGTCGATGAGTTCGTCAAGAAAGATCCGTATTGGAAGCCATTTATCGATGGGATCGCCTATGCCGGGCCAGAGCCGCTCTTCACCGACTACAAGGGCTTTCAGAACGCCATGATCGATATGGTGCAGTCTGTCGTCACAAATCAGGCAACACCTGAAGAGGCCTTGAAGAAAGCTACTGCGGAAATCGAGCAGTATAAATAACCTGAGATCGTCCTGCCGCAGCCGAGTTTGCCGGCTGCGGCAGGCGTTCTGTTCATAGTCACGTACCATCGCGTCAGGCGATGATGAGGAGAGAAGCGTCTTGGGACAGCTCTATCTCAACAAGGTTTCCAAGTCTTTCGGCGATGTGAACGTCATCAAGGGTGTCACACTCGACATCCGGGATGGCGAGTTCGTCGTCTTCGTGGGACCGTCAGGGTGCGGCAAGTCGACGTTGCTGCGGATCATCGCCGGGCTTGAAGATGCTTCAGGCGGCGATGTAGTTATCAACGGCGAGAAAGTGAATCATCTTGCTCCGGTGAAACGCGGCATTGCCATGGTGTTTCAATCCTATGCTCTTTATCCGCATATGAGCGTGTTCGAGAACATCGCCTTTCCGCTCCGTGTGGAGAAAATGCCGGAAGCGGAGCTGACCGAAAAAGTCGAAGCGGTGGCGAAGGTGTTGCAGCTTGATCAGCGCCTCAAACAAAAGCCGGGGATGCTGTCAGGCGGCCAGCGCCAGCGGGTTGCCATTGGCCGGGCCATTGTTCGCGAGCCGAAGATCTTCCTGTTCGACGAGCCGTTGTCCAATCTGGACGCTGCCTTGCGGGCGGACATGCGGATCGAGCTGACCAAGCTGCACCGGGAACTGGCGGCTACCATGATTTACGTCACCCATGATCAGGTCGAGGCCATGACCATGGCAGACCGGATTGTGGTTTTGAACGGCGGGCATATCGCCCAGACAGGCCGTCCACTGGAGCTTTACCACAAGCCGCAGAACAAATTCGTCGCCGGCTTTATCGGTAATCCGAAGATGAACTTCCTTCCGGCAACCTGCACAGCCGTTGCGGATGATGGCGTCACGGTGACCTGCGAAGGTCATACGATCACAGTTCCGGTGGAGCCGCGCGAAGGACTTGTCGGCGCCCGTCTAACCCTTGGTATCCGCCCCGAAAACTCTCATGTTGGCAAAGGGGACATCAGTTTTACGATAGTTCCCTCCGTGGTCGAGCGGCTAGGTGTCAACACGATCGTCTATGCCAACTCCATCAGCGGCGAGCCTTACAGCGCCTTGCTTCCGGGGGCGGCGAGAGTTGCGGTCGAAAATCCTGTCGACATCGGCATAAACGCTGCCGATTGTCATCTGTTCGATGAAAATGACGAGGCTCTGGAGCGGCGCACCGAGTTGTCGGATGTCGACATGGACTTTCTTGCGGCCCAATAGGATTGGCGCCGCCAATACCGGGATCTGACGCCGAAGCAGCCCGGCGTCAGATCTTGTTTCTTTGACAAGTGAATAGGCTTTACCAGACGCGGCCGCGGGCCGCGACAGGCTCGGTGCGGGTAACCTTGCCGTCCTTGTGAAAGGTCATCACATCGGTCAGGTTCGAGACAACGCAAGTGTGGTTGGGGACGATCTGGATACGCTCCCCGATGTCCGGGCGCGCATCTTGCGGGCAGCCCGACAGATCGACCGTTCCATGCTCCTCTGAGAGGCCCGATACGCGCGCGGCAGGATACTCGACGATGTGGCCGTAGTCGGAAAACCCGAGCAAGTCCGACGTCAGGGCTTTGGAGCCCGCATCTATAATTGCGCGGTCCGGTGTCGGCCTCGACACCACGGTCGCCAGAATATGCATCGCGCATTCATCGAGAGAGCAATGGCCTGCCCGAACCATTGCACGGTCGTTGTAGGCATAGGTGCCAGCACGGTGTTCCGTCGCCGAGGGGACAAGATGGGCCTCGAACAGGCTGGGTGTGCCGCCATTGCTGACAATCGGGCAGTCCATGTCCTTTTGTGTCAGTCTTTGGATCGTCTCGGCGAAGAAAGCCTCCACGGCCTGGGCCGAATTGGCGGCAGGGTAGGTGAGAATCCCGGCGAAGGTCAGTCCTTCAGCGTTCTGGATCATCTGCGCGAGAGTGCAGGCATCTTCCGGTGTCTGAACTCCGCAACGGCCGCCGCCCGTGTCGCATTCGACCAGAACCTTCAAAGGGCAGTCCGGCGAAAAGCTTGCGGCAAGTCCTGCGACTGTTGCAGCGTTGTCCGCTG
>JBNKOQ010000094.1:0-10017 GCA_050294735.1 Roseibium sp.
CCGGCCCCAGGCCATCAGCTGGGGTTCAATGATCTCAAGGTCATAGAGGCGCATGCGTTCCTGTCAGCAATCGCCGGAGACCGGCAGGCCTTTCCGGCCTTCGCTGACGCGCTGCATTTTGAGCAGGTCATCCACGCTGTTGCGGAGGCCAGCACCTCAGGGCGAAGGGTTTTCCTGAGCTAAGACAGGTGCCCATTCCGGTTTGTACTCCGTCAAGTTGGCGGACAGAACCCGCTTAACCTCCGTTGCCACCAGTTCCGCGACGGGGGTCAGTACCTGGTCCGCGCGGGTCAGAAAGGAATATGGTTCCACTGACAGGTCGAAGTCGCAGGGCAGGATGGTCAATCCGCTGTCATGATCGGGATCGTCAACAAATGACTGCGCCACCGAGCGGGCCACGGGTGCGACCGCGTTGGTTTGCCGGATGGTGGCCAGGGTGAAGAGGAACGACGATGTGGTCAGAACCTGTGAGGGCAGGGACAGGCCCAGCCGGCGTAAACGGCGTTCCGCCGTTATCCGGATCGGCGATCCGACCGGCGGTAATATCCAGTCATGGGCAAGCAGGGCTTCAGGCGGGATGGGTCGTGGCGCGCGCAACAATGGATGACCGGTGCGGGCGATCATGCAGGCTGGCTCCTCCATCTGGGGGATTTCGGAGAAAAGAGCAGGGTCGTAACTGACAGGAATGCGGCTGAGGGTGAAATCGAGCCTGCCATCCGCCAGCATAGGTGCCAGTATATCGCTGGTGCCGACCTCCACAGTGAGCGAAATCGCCGGGTAACTCAGCCTGATTTGCCGCAGTGCCGGGAGGACATATTCAATAGCCGGCCCTGTTACCGAGCCGATTTTTACCCGCCCGGACATGCCCTGATTCAGCTCTTCTATATCACGCCCGACATCGAAAATTTCCCGCAGAATTCGGGTGCTGCGGAAGGCCATTTGCTGCCCGGCCTGGGTCAGCCGTATACCGCGCCCGGTGCGTTTGTAGAGCTTGGCGCCAACGAGTGCCTCGGCTTCTGCAATCAGGCGGGAGACGGCCGGCTGGCTCATGTTCAATGCAGCCGCTGCGTGCGTAAGCTGATCGTGTGCCGAAAGTTCGGCGAACAGCCGGATATGCGAAAGTTTCAAGCCTTTCCGCAGCAGATTGACCGCCATAACGACTGGTACCTCGAGTTGTAACATACCAAAATCGGTATTTTATTATCATAACAAATGATTTGACTGATATGCAAAATAATTCAAACACTGGCCCCGTGAATGCCGCCTGTGGAGCTGGTGTTTGCCACGACCAAAATGGTTCTGCCGCTCAAAGGGCGGCTAGGGAGGAAATTATGAAACTTGTATCCAAAACGCTGGCCGCGTTTGCGGCGGCGGCTACCCTCATGTCGGGTGTCGCGCAGTTTGATGCAGCCCATGCCGAGGGCAAGGGTTCCATCGGCATCGCAATGCCGACCAAATCTTCCGCTCGCTGGATTTCCGATGGCAATTCCATGGTGAAGCAGTTTGAAGAAGCTGGCTACACTACGGATCTGCAGTACGCTGAGGATGATATTCCGAACCAGCTGGCACAGATCGAGAACATGATCACCAAGGGTGTCAATGTTCTGGTCATTGCCGCAATCGACGGCACGACCCTGTCCAATGCTTTGGAAAACGCTGCTGCTTCCGGCATCAAGGTCATCGCATATGACCGCCTGATCCGCGACTCCGGCAATGTTGACTACTATGCCACATTCGACAACTTCAAGGTTGGCGTTCAGCAGGCATCCTCACTCGTTGCTGGCCTGAAAGAGCGTTTCGGCGACGGCCCTTACAATGTTGAACTCTTCGGCGGTTCGCCGGACGATAACAACGCTTTCTTCTTCTACAATGGCGCAATGAGCGTTCTTCAGCCGCTGATCGATTCCGGTAAAGTTGTTATCGTTTCCGGCCAGATGGGCATGGACAAGGTTGGCACGCTGCGTTGGGACGGTGCGGTTGCACAGGCTCGTATGGATAACCTGCTGTCCGCTTACTACACGGACAAGACACTTCATGGCGCATTGAGCCCTTATGATGGCCTGTCCATCGGCATTCTGTCTTCGCTCAAAGGTGTGGGCTATGGCTCCGGCGATCTGAAAATGCCGATTGTCACCGGTCAGGACGCGGAAGTGCAGTCGGTCAAGTCGATCCTTGCAGGTGAACAGTATTCAACCGTGTTCAAGGACACGCGTGAACTGGCCCGTGTAACCGTCGGAATGGTCGACGCGCTTCTGGGTGGCAGCGAGCCGGAAATCAACGACACGAAGACCTACGACAATGGCGTCAAGGTCGTGCCGTCCTACCTGCTTGAGCCGGTATCTGTTGATGCTTCCAACTGGGAAGAAATCCTGATCGGCAGCGGTTACTACACGATGGATCAGATCAAGTAAGATCACGACAACGTCGTAACAAACCCGCCGGGCCTTTCGCGCCCGGCGGGCCTCGCCGGGCCATGCTGTCCGGCCGTAGAAACGCAAAGTTCGAGTTCCCCGCCATGTCCACGCTTTTAGAAATGCGTCAGATCACCAAGGAATTTCCCGGCGTCAAGGCGTTGGACCGGGTGGATCTGAAAGTGCAGAAGGGTGAAATCCACGCCGTTTGCGGTGAGAATGGCGCAGGTAAGTCAACGCTGATGAAAGTGCTGTCCGGGGTCTACCCCGCAGGCAGTTTCGATGGCGAAATCACTTACGATGGCCAGCCCGCCAATTTTCGCAACATCAACGACAGTGAAGATCGCGGCATAATCATCATTCACCAGGAGCTGGCGCTGGTTCCGCAATTGTCCATCGCGGAAAACATCTTTCTCGGCAACGAGCGTCAAAGCGGCGGTGTGATCGATTGGCACGAAACCAATCGCCGTACCGAGGAACTTCTGGCCAAAGTCGGGCTGCAAGAACCCCCGACAACACTCGTCGACAAGATCGGCGTCGGCAAACAGCAGCTTGTGGAGATCGCCAAGGCGCTCTCCAAGGATGTGAAACTGCTGATCCTTGACGAGCCAACCGCAGCGCTGCAGGAAAACGACAGCCGTAAACTGCTGGACCTGATGCTGGAGCTCAAGTCCCAGGGTGTGACCTGCATCATTATTTCCCACAAGCTGGGTGAAGTGCGTTATGTCGCCGACACTGTGACGGTCATCCGCGACGGCACCACCGTTTCCACGCTGGATGCCAAGGCAGGCCTTAGCGAAGATGAAATCGTGCGCGATATGGTGGGCCGGGACATGACGAGCCGGTTCCCCGAACATGCCCGCGCACCTGGCGACATCCTGATGGAGGTGGAGGACTGGAATGTCTGGCACCCCGACCATGCCGAGCGGCAGGTGATCAGGAATGCCTCCTTCAATGTGCGCGCCGGCGAAGTCGTGGGCATCGCGGGCCTCATGGGCTCTGGCCGCACCGAGCTTGCCATGTCCGTCTTCGGCAGGTCCTACGGCCGCAACATTTCCGGAACGGTCAAGCTGAAAGGCGAAGTGACCGACGTTTCCAACGTGCCACGGGCCATCAAGGCGGGCATCTCTTATGTGACCGAGGACCGCAAGTCGCTGGGTCTTGTGCTGGAAGAGCCAATCCGTTTCAACACCACGCTTGCCAATCTGGAGGCGGTCTCGTCCAGCGGTGTGTTGAACCGCAACGAGGAGACGCGTGTCGCCGAACAATATCGCGAGGCGCTGGCCACCCGCACACCATCGGTATTCCAGCGGGTCGTCAATCTCTCCGGCGGAAATCAGCAGAAAGTGGTGCTGGCGAAATGGCTTTTCACCGCGCCGGAAGTGCTGATCCTCGATGAGCCGACACGCGGTATCGATGTGGGCGCGAAATACGAAATTTATACGATCATCAACGACCTGGCTTCACAAGGCAAAGGCGTTGTCATGATCTCATCGGAAATGCCGGAGCTTCTCGGCATGTGCGACAGAATTTACGTGATGAATGAGGGCGCGCTTGTTGGTGAACTGGCCGCCGCTGAAGCCAGTCAGGAGCGCATCATGTCGCTCATTGTGAACGAATAGGAAAGCCAGTCATGGATTCGGCCAACACAGAAACCACACACGAACCATCCAAGGGTGTCACCGCCTATCTGGCTTCGCATTTGCGTGAATACGGCCTGCTGCTTGCGCTCATCGTTATCATGGCATTCTTCCAGATCGTGACAGAAGGCACGCTTCTCCGCGCTGTCAACGTCACCAATCTGCTTCTGCAAAACAGCTACATCATCATCATGGCACTGGGCATGCTGATTGTCATTGTATCGGGCAACATCGATCTTTCGGTCGGCTCGGTCATGGGCTTTATCGGCGCGCTGGCAGCGGTCATGATCGTGAATTATGACATGTAGGTCTATGTCACGATTCCCTTCTGCCTTCTCATCGGCGGGATCATTGGCGCGGCGCAGGGCTATTGGGTCGCCTATTGGAAAATACCGTCGTTCATTGTCACTTTGGCAGGGATGCTGGTGTTTCGTGGTCTCTCACTTTGGTTGCTCGAAGGCCAGTCCGTAGGGCCTTTCCCGCGCGAGTTCCAGACCCTCGCTAACGGGTTTGTGCCGGATATTTTCCCCGCCGGTTTGGGAGAATATCTCGCAGGTATCTTCGATGCCCGCAAAGTCAACGTGCTTGCGCTTCTTTCCGGTGTTGCCGCGGCCTTTTTCACCTTCTGGATGGGCATGCGTCAGCGTGCGCGCAACAAGGCCTATGGCATTGAGGACGAACCGGCGAGCTTCTTCATCGCACGCAACTTCATTGTTGCCGTCGCGCTCATCTTCATCACCTACAAACTCTCCACATTCCGTGGCTTGCCCAATGTGCTTATCACCATGGGTGTGCTCACGGTCATCTACGCCTTCATCACCTCGTCCACGGTCATCGGGCGGCGTGTCTATGCGCTCGGCGGAAATGAAAAGGCGGCCAAGCTTTCCGGCATCAAAACCGAACGCCTCACGTTTATGGCCTTTGCCAATATGGGTGTGCTGGCTGCTGCTGCCGGTCTTGCGTTCGCGGCGCGCCTGAATACCGCGACGCCTAAGGCCGGGTTTGCTCTGGAGCTCGATGTGATCGCGGCCGTCTTCATCGGCGGGGCATCCATGTCCGGCGGTGTCGGCACCATTATCGGTGCGGTTGTCGGGGCCTTCCTCATGGGGGTGTTGAACAACGGCATGTCGATCATGGGCATCGGCATTGACTATCAGCAGATGATCAAGGGCCTCGTCTTGCTCGCAGCCGTCATTTTCGATGTCTACAACAAGAACAAACAGGGGTAGGCCGATGTTCATTTCACAGATTCTCAATCCTGATGGCAGCATCAGCGTTGTGGTGCGCAACGGCAGCGAGGCATCTATCCTGCAAGATGTCGACAGCACCTATGCTCTGGTTCAGGAGGCGATCGCCAACGGTCAGACGATCGCGGAATGCATCCGTTCTCATTCCTTGGGCGTCGCGGTCGATCTCGAGCAATTGGCGAGCGAAGGCCGGCTGTATCTGCCGATCCATCATGCCGATCCCGCCCATATGCACCTGACAGGCACCGGTCTGACGCATCTCGGTTCGGCTTCAACCCGGAATGCCATGCATGCCGCCAATTCCAATGAGGCTGCCAAAGAAACGGATTCCATGAAAATGTTCCGTATGGGGCTGGAAGGTGGCAAGCCGGCGCCGGAGGATTGCGGCGTTCAGCCCGAGTGGTTCTACAAGGGAAATGGCACCGTGGCGGTAGCGCCTGGCGGCGATCTGGTCAGCCCGTCCTTTGCCGAGGATGGCGGTGAAGAGCCGGAACTGGCCGGAATTTACGTGGTCGGCGCCGATGGGACGCCGTTCCGCATCGGCTTTGCCCTGGCCAATGAATTTTCAGACCACATCATGGAACGGGTCAACTACCTCTATCTGGCCCATTCCAAGCTTCGGCCCGCATCTTTCGGGCCGGAGATCCTGGTCGGCGATCTGCCCGAGCATGTGGAGGGCACCAGCCGGATCCGCCGCAATGGCAAGGTGATCTGGGAAAAGCCATTCCTGTCCGGCGAAGGCAACATGTCCCATACGTTCGCCAATCTGGAACATCATCATTTCAAGTATGGCTTGTTCCGCCAGCCCGGCGATGTTCACGTCCATATGTTCGGAACGGCAACGCTGTCCTTCGCGGACAAGATCTCCTGTCAAGATGGCGACGAGTTTGAAATCTCGGCTCCAGGTTTTGGCGTTGGTTTGCGAAACCGGCTTGTTACCACTGCAGGGGATAATGCCCCCGTTCGCGTAAAGGCGCTTTGATCCCATGACATTCACACCCAAGCCCTGGCCGCGTAAACTCAGATCCGCAGAATGGTTCGGTGGCACATCGCGCGATCACATTTATCATCGCAGCTGGATGAAGAATCAGGGACTGCCGGACGATTTGTTCGACGGACGCCCGGTGATCGGGATCTGCAACACCTGGTCGCAGCTCACTCCTTGTAACGCTCATCTGCGGGATCTGGCGGAGCGGGTGAAACACGGCATCTACGAAGCTGGCGGATTTCCTGTCGAATTCCCTGTGTTTTCGACCGGCGAAAGCACCCTGCGCCCGACGGCGATGATGTTCCGCAATCTCGCCAGCATGGATGTGGAAGAAGCGATCAGAGGGACGCCGCTGGATGGCGTGGTCCTGATGGTCGGCTGTGACAAGACCACGCCGTCCTTGCTGATGGGCGCGGCCTCAGTCGATATTCCGGCCATCGCAGTGACTGGTGGCCCGATGCTCAATGGATGGTTCCAGGGGGAGCGGGTTGGTTCGGGCACTCACTTGTGGAAGTTCTCCGAAGCGGTCAAGGCAGGAGAAATGACCCAGGAGGAGTTCCTCGAGGCAGAGGCGGCAATGAGCCGGTCTCCTGGCTCCTGCAACACCATGGGAACAGCTTCGACCATGGCGTCTATGGCCGAGGCACTTGGCATGGCTCTGTCCGGCAATGCGGCGATCCCCGCGGTCGATAGCCGCCGCCGGGTGATGGCTCATCTGACCGGACGGCGTATTGTCGAAATGGTCAAGGAAGATTTGAAACCGTCGGACATCCTGACGAGGGACGCCTTCGAAAATGCCATCCGGACCAACGGCGCTATCGGTGGATCAACCAACGCTGTGGTTCATTTGCTGGCGCTCGCGGGGCGGGTCGGCATCAATCTGACGCTTGATGACTGGGACCGTTTCGGACGGGGTGTTCCGACCATCGTCAATTTGATGCCATCGGGCAAGTATCTGATGGAAGAGTTTTTCTACGCTGGAGGCCTGCCGGTTGTGATCAAGCGGCTTGGCGAAGCCGGCCTGCTGAACCGGGACGCGATCACCGTTTCAGGAAAGAGCGCGTGGGATCAGGTGAAGGATGCCAAGAACTGGAATGAAGATGTCATTCTGCCGGTTGCCAAGGCTCTGACCCAGGAAGGTGGCATTGCGGTGCTGAAGGGGAATCTTGCTCCCAGCGGGGCCGTGTTGAAACCCTCCGCCGCTACGCCCTCCTTGATGCAGCACCGGGGCCGGGCTGTGGTCTTCGAAGATATCGATGACTACAAGGCCCGGATTAATGACGATGCGCTGGATATCGATGAAACTTGCGTCATGGTTCTGAAGAACTGTGGCCCGAAAGGTTATCCGGGCATGTCCGAAGTGGGGAACATGGGACTGCCCCCCAAAGTGCTCAAGAAAGGCATCACCGACATGGTCCGTATTTCGGATGCGCGCATGTCCGGAACAGCCTATGGCACCGTCGTTCTGCACACGTCTCCGGAAGCCGCCGCAGGCGGGCCTCTCGCCGTCGTGCGCAATGGTGACATGATCGAACTCGATGTGCCGAACCGCCGCTTGCATCTGGATATATCCGAGGCCGAACTGGCCGGGCGGCTTGCTGAGTGGAAACCGACCCATGAGGTGCCCGAAAGCGGATATGCCCGCTTGTTCCACGACCATGTTCAGGGAGCCGATACCGGTGCCGACTTCGATTTCCTCGTTGGTTGCCGCGGTTCCGGTGTTCCCAAGGATTCTCACTAAGAGGCTGTATTAATGGCTCAAAAACTTGCACTGGTGGGGATCGGCAAGATCGCTCGTGACCAGCATATCCCGGCTATTGCCGGAAATTCGGATTGGGAGCTGGCGGCTGTTGTTAGCCGGAATGCGTCGGTTGACGGTGTTGAGAACTTCACTTCGCTCGAAGACTTGCTGAGCAAGCGCCCGGACATTGGCACTATTTCGCTGGCCATTCCGCCGCAGCCCCGCTTCGACTATGCGGCGATGGCTTTGAAGGCCGGGCGTCACGTCATGCTGGAAAAGCCTCCGGGGCAGTCACTGGCAGAATGTTATGCGCTTGAACAAATCGCGCGCGATAATAACGTGTCGCTATATGCGACCTGGCATTCACGCGAAGCGGATTGCGTCCCGGATGCAAAGGCCTGGTTGTCGTCGCGGGCCATCAAGCGGCTGACCATCACCTGGAAAGAGGATGTGCGGCGCTGGCATCCCGGGCAGGACTGGATTTTCGAACCAGGCGGGCTGGGTGTTTTCGATCCTGGCATCAATGCCTTGTCGATCCTGACAGAAATTCTGCCATTTCCGGTGCATGTGAAAGCTGCCGAGCTTTCCTTTCCTGAAAACCGGGCAACGCCGATCGCAGCGAAGCTGGCTTTTGCCGCCCCTGGCGGGGCCGAGGTTTCGGCGGACTTTGACTGGCGGCAGGAAGGCCCCCAGACTTGGGATATCGATGTTGAAACCGACGGTGGCAGCCTGAAGCTTTCGGACGGTGGGGCAACTATGCGGATCGATGGACAGTTGCAGAAGCAGGGCGCGGATCATGAATACGCCAACCTCTATGCCCGGATGGCGGATCTGGTGAAGCGATGCGCCATCGACATGGACCTGACGCCGATGGTGCACGTGTCCGATGCTTTCACCCTTGGGCGGCGGGTGACCGTTGAGGCATTCGAGTTCTAGACATATTTTCCCGCAGGGAGGAACCTGATTTTAGCGGTATGTCCGCTCTTCCATCGGGGTGCTGGCGATCCGGTTCTGCAGCAACTCCAGAAAAACCCGCTCTGCCGGGTTCATTCTGGAGGCTGGATTCCAAGCAACATGCACATCGATGGCCGGTAGATCCTCATAGGGGGGAACTTGCCAGAGAGTGCCCTCCTGCAAATCCCGTTTGACGACATGGATGGGCAGTGGGCCAACGCCGAGACCGGCCATGATCATCCGTCTGACCTCCTCCAGGTGGGCGGAGGTGCCGACAACCCGGTCTTCCATATCCGCTGCTGCCCGCATCAAGGTGACGGGGCGCAGCGCATCCTCCAGCCGGTCGGTGACGAAGCTGACAGAGGCCCGGCCGGATAGATCGGCCGGGGTCAAGTCGTTTCGGCCAAACAAAGGATGGGGCGGTCCGCAGAAGAGGCCGAAGAATTCCCGGTAAAGCCGGAGATAGTCCAGTTTCTGATGGCGTTTGCGCACAAGACAAATCGCGCAGGATGCCCGGCCGGCCCTGATCCTGTTCAAGGCCTCCTCGCTGGTTGAAACGTCAATGGAAAAGGTCGCCTCGGGGTGTGCCTCGTGAAACCTCCTCAAAGTGTCGTCCAGCAGCGGCGACACCACATGACTTGCCATTGCGATGGTGATGTGCCCGCGGATGATGTCGGTCATGTCACCCAGCACGGTGCCGAGGTGAAGGATCGACCGCTGAATGTCGAGAGCCTCCTGATAAAGAAGCCGCCCGGCCTCGGTCAGCTCGAAATGGCCAGGTGACCGGTCGATGAGCTTTCTGCCGATCCGCTCTTCCAATCGCTTCAGAGCGCTGGAAACAGAAGGCTGCCTGAGGCGCAGCCGCTCTGCGGCATCCGTCACACTGCTGGACTGTCCGAGCACAACGAAGGTGCGCAGAAGGTTCCAGTCCGCGTCCAGAACAAAGGCGGGGAATGGCCAGTTTGACAACAACCGCGTCTCGATCATGTCGAGCGCGGCAGAGACTTCACCGGAGGAGAAGGCTCGGTGCTTGAAG
>JBNKOQ010000095.1:0-9991 GCA_050294735.1 Roseibium sp.
AACGGTGTTGTCAGGATTGATGACAACTGTGCCATGTGTCGGGGTGGTAACGGCCGTTACAGTCAGAGCATCTCCATCCACGTCTGTGTCATTAACCAATACGCCAATGGTGACGGCCGTATCCTCTGGCGTCGTGGCGCTGTCGTCGGTGACCAGGAAGCCGTAGTTGCGCCCGAAGGAGCAATACAGGAAACCCGAGAAATAGCAGATGTTATGGTAGGACGTGAACAGGCAAGCATCCATGTTCTCATCGGCCATTGTCTGCCGCAATCTATTCTGGCGGTTCTCCATCTCGGCAGCGGAGAACGGCGAATAGGCCTTTTCGCCATTTTCCATTTCGTAGACACGGATCATATCGGCACTCATACGGTTCTCCTCTCGAGTGTAGAGGGCCCGAAAAACAAAAAACGGGCCGGCTTCGGGAATGAAGCCGGCCCGCCAGGCCCTGATTTAGATTTTAGCTCCGTCGAAGTTGCGCCTCGCGCCGCTTCCCGGTGACTGGCGTACCGCCACCGGCTCCCAAAGGGAAAACGGAAAGTGTTGTCTTAGCCGGGGGTGAGACCTCTCAGCCGCTCCGAGCGTCTGCGGAGCCCTTCCAGCACTGTCAGAAGCACGATGGAAATGGCGACCATCAGAGACGCCACAGCCAGAATGGTTGGCGAGATCTGTTCGCGCAGGCCCGTGAACATCTGCCAGGGCAGGGTCTTTTGACCTGCCGAGCCCAGGAACAGTACGACCACGACTTCATCGAAGGACGTGATGAAGGCAAAAAGCGCGCCCGACACGACACCTGGAATGATCAACGGCATCTGAACCTTGAAGAAGGTCGTAACCGGGTTGGCACCCATGTTCGCAGCTGCCCTGACCAGCGACCGGTCAAAGCCAACCAGTGTCGCCGTCACCGTGATGATGACGAATGGCGTGCCAAGGGCTGCGTGAGCCAGAACAACGCCCCAATAGGTCCCCTGCAAGCCGATGCGCGAATAGAAGAAGTACATCCCCGCGGCGGAAATGATCAGCGGCACGATCATCGGTGAGATCAGAATTGCCATGATGGCAGAGCGGTAGGGCACATGCTGCTGTGACAGACCGATTGCCGCGAGTGTGCCGAAGCTTGTGGCCAGAAGGGTTGCCACCGGAGCGATCATCACCGAATTGGTCAGCGCCTGCTGCCAATCAGGATTGGTGAAAAAATCCTCATAATGCTTCGTTGAATAGCCCGCCGGATCCAGGGCCAGCATGGCCTTTGTGAAGGTGAAGAAATCTTCCGCATTGAAACTGAGTGGCAGGATCACCAGGATCGGAAAGATGAGGAAGAAGAAGATCGCCGCACAGATCGTCAGATAACTGTAATGCCACAGCTTCTGTCCGGTCGACGCGTAGGCTGGAAGTGCGCTCATGATTTTCTCCCTAGCCGAGCTTCACGTTATCGATGCCGACGATCTTGTCGTAGACAACAAAGAGGATCATCACCGCTGCCAGCAGCATGGTGCCAAGCGCCGCTCCCAAGCCCCAGTTCAGTGAACTGGAGATATGATAAGCAATACGGTTGGAAATAAAGATACCGGAGGTACCACCGACGAGTTCGGGTGTGATGTAGTAGCCAATAGCCAGAATGAAGACCAGAACGGCGCCTGCGCCGATACCGGGCACAGACTGCGGGAAATAAACACGCCAGAAGGCGGTCCAGTCCGTGGCTCCGAGGCTTTTCGCCGCGCGCACATAACTCGGCGATATGGTTTTCATCACCGAATAGAGCGGCAGGATCATGAACGGCAGCAGGATATGGGTCATCGCGATGATAGTGCCGGTCTGATTGTTGATCATGACAAGTCGGTTGGCATCGGAAATCACGCCGATCCAGACGAGGAAGTCATTGATTACGCCTTGCTGCTGCAACAGCACCTTCCATGCTGATGTGCGCACCAGCAGAGAGGTCCAGAACGGCAGCAGAACCAGGATCATCAGAAGGTTGGAGGTGCGCAGCGGCAACTGGGCCAGCAAGAACGCGATCGGGTAACCCAGGATCAGACAAGAAACGGTGATCATGATCGACAGCAGCAGCGTGCGGCCGAACAACATGATGTAGACTTGTTCCTTCTCGGGCTTCATGTGCAGCCCGTCAGCCTTCCGTTCCGCATCCATCGCGGCCAGAAAATAACCGTCAGTATAACGCGGCGAGAACTGCTTGAGAGTCTGCCAAGTGGAGAGATCGCCCCATTTGTCGTCGATCTTGATGAACTGCTCTTTGTACGATCCATCCTTCAACCGCTTAACACCGCGTCCGGTTTTGCGGAAAAGGCTGGAAATGCCGGTTTCTTCGTAGTTCAAGCGGGAACCGAGCCGAGTGTGTTTTTTCTCTGCAACGGCCTTTTTCAAGTCAACCGCGAGTGCGGCGTAGACGGCCTCGTCCGGAAGTTTGCCGGACAAGGAATCCCAGTTCTTCAAAGCAGCGACTGTCTGCGGCAGCGTATCTTCGACAATCCCGTTTTCAACAGAACGGAAAAGCATGTCGGCGATCGGCGCGACAAAGGTGAGAAGAACAAAAATCAGAAGTGGTGCAATCAGCACCAAAGCGCGAAGTTTCTCCCGGCGCAAGGCTTTCGCAAGGCTCGCCTTAAGTGGCTTGCCGTCCTTGGTCGTCAGAACTTGTTCTGCGGCGGTATCGCTCATGAACACATGTCTTTCATTTGACGAAGTAAGGTCCGGGTGAGGCGGAAAGCCCCACCCGGAGATGCCACTAGGCGATTACTGAGACAGCCATGCCTGGAACTTTGCGTCCAGGTCATCGCGGTAGTCAGCCCACCATTCGTAGTTGTAGAGGAAGGTGTTCTTGGCATTGGCCGGATCGGTCGGCATATGCGGAGCCATATCGATGCCGAGCTCAGCATGCTTTCCGACAAGCGGAGCCGAAGACTTACGAGCCGGGCCGTAAGAAATGTACTTCGCCTGATCAGCCAGACGCTGAGTGTCTGTCGCGAACATCAAATAGTCCTTGACTCGAGCCAGACGATCTTCCGGAAGACCGGCAGGAATGATCCAGCCGTCGAGGTCGAACACCTGCGCGTCCCACAGCATGGCAACAGGCTGCTTCTGCTCTTCGATGAGCGAGAACAGGCGGCCATTGTAGGTCGAACCGATCACGACTTCCTTGTCGGCCAGAAGCTGAGGTGTTTCAGCACCCGCGGACCACCAGATTGTCTGGTCCTTGATGGTGTCGAGCTTGGCGAAAGCGCGAGCCTGACCTTCTTCGGTTTCCAGAACGTCGTAGACGTCTTCCTTGGCAACGCCGTCACACAGAAGAGCCCATTCCATGTTGTTGATCGGACGCTTCTCCAGCGAGCGCTTGCCCGGGAAGTTTTCAAGGTCGAACACGGCGCAGACATCTTCCGGCTTTTTGCCGTTCCATTCAGCAACATCCGTGCGGTAACCGAAGGTTGTCGAATAGACAATCTGCGGGATGAAGCACTCGGAAACCAGCAGGTCGCCGAAATCTTCGGATGCAGGCGTTCCATCGGGAGCTGCGGCCAGATCCTTGTCAGGATCGATTTCCATCGCCAGACCTTCATCACACAGGCGGATGGCGTCGGATGCAACGACGTCAACCAGATCCCAAGTGATGTTGCCGGCTTCGTTCATGGCGCGAAGCTTCGCGACAGCCTCATTGGACGATTCATCGTTGACGATGTTGATGTCCGGATGAGCTTCCATGTACGGCTTGTGATAAGCATTATTCTGCGAAGCAGAATAAGCCCCCCCCCACGAAACGATCGTCATGTCGGCTGCAAAAGCTGAAGAACCGAGCAGGGCCAGAGCTGTACCTGCGAGAATTGTCGTTTTGAGCTTCATAAAACTAGCTCCCTCTTTTTGGTTTAAACGGATATTGCTTTCCGTTCACTCACGATGGCAGGCGTGGTCATCACGCCCGGCCAGTGATTTCTAGGCAACGGCATCCAGTGCCTTGCAATCGCTGACGGCCCAGCCGATGGGGACGACGTCGCCGGTGTCCAGCTTACGCCGTTCGCCACGGTTGCGAACCTTGACGATGAATTCATCGTTACCTGCAACGTTCATCCGCACGCGGATGTGGTCGCCGAGGTAAATCATTTCCTCGATCCGGCCCTTGACCAGATTGTCCATTGAGGATGCAGGGTCGAACTCGACACGTTCGGGACGTAGCGACAGGGTGGTGCGTTCCCCGACACCACCAACGTTGACCTTATCGGCTTTCAGCTGTGTGCCGTCATCGAGTTCGACCAGGCATTCACTGCCCGACACATCGACAACCTTGCCATTCAGCTTGTTGTTCTCGCCAATGAACTGGGCGACGAACGAATTTTGCGGATCTTCATACAAGGAATCCGGGGTCGACAGCTGCTGGATGATGCCGTCGTTAAAGACAGCCACCCTGTCGGACATGGTCAGGGCTTCGGTCTGATCGTGGGTCACATAGACCACGCTGACGCCCAGATTCTCATGGATATGTTTGATTTCATACTGCATCTGCTCGCGCAGCTGCTTGTCGAGCGCTCCAAGCGGCTCATCCATCAGAACCAGTTCCGGGTCGAATACCAGCGCACGGGCCACCGCCACGCGCTGCTGCTGACCACCGGAAAGCTGAGCCGGGCGGCGATTGCCGAATTGGCCGAGTTCGACCATTTCCAGCGCCCGTTTAACTTTTTCTTCCTGTTCAGCCTTGCTGACCTTGCGGACCTGAAGCGGAAACGCCAGATTCTCGGCGACGCTCATGTGCGGGAACAGGGCATAGTTCTGGAACACCATACCGATCCCGCGTTTATGCGGCGGCACATTGTTGATCGGCCGGTCATTCAGGAAAATCTCGCCGTGTGTCGCAGGCTCGAACCCCGCGAGCATCATCAGGCAGGTCGTCTTCCCCGAGCCAGACGGTCCCAGCATGGTGAGAAATTCACCTGGCGGAATGTCGAGGTTAAGATTTTTTACGACCAGGGTTTCCCCATCGTAACTCTTCTGAACGTTCTCGTAGCGAACGGACGCACCCCGATTTGTTGGCATATGATCCCCAACACCCTTTTGTTTTCATTTCGGCACAAAGCCATTTGATCCGTTGGTGGCTTCGTCCGGCTGTGTTTCGAACTTGCCAATCTCAACGCGGCTAGATCAAACCAAATTAAATCATCGAGGAAAAGGGGGGGGAGGCAAATTTGTGAATAAAAAATGATCAGGGACGCGCAATCATTGTTCAGGGGCAAGAGATTGACCTGCTTTTGAAATCCAACTTACGCATATTTTTAAAAGTTCAACTGGAAACTATTGATCGGAAATAAGGGAAATTAATACAATGTCGCTTTCAGACTAGATTGTGACGATTTTTTCTTAGTGTTTTGTCTGGATGACTATCGCTTCCTCTTCGAGATCCGCTGCTGTTTGTGTGTAAGCTAATAATCTGCATTGATGATAATACGCCGGAAATCCCGCGTTTCTCTTAGAAAAATATTGTCAAAATTCCAATTTGGAAAGAAAGAAGGAAGTAAAGGCAAAGGGTAGAATTATGAGCGCACGAGTTGTCTGATTTTCATCAAGTTCCGACATAAAAAAGGCCAGAACGAGATCGTTGATGCCGAAAGGGCACCATATCCGCTCTGCAACCGATTGTCGCTCGCGCATTCTGTGCTTGGACCAAGCAGGTGACAGACGCAAGATGCGGATCTGTCAGCACCACCTAAAAAATCACTTTATCTTTTTTTTCGGTTCAATTTTTCTGCACAGCCAGAGATTTCAGATCCTGATCCGGGTCGGAAACGTCATCTGGTTGCGGGGATTGACCGCCTTCAATCATCCGTTTCCCAACCATATAGGCGCGGGGATCGTTGAGAGCATCGACGGCCAGCAACTCAGCACCTTTGAAATACCAGAACGAGCAAACCGTATCGTTGGTTCTCCGGGTGGCGATCGTTTCATACCCGGTGTTCAGACCGGCGATCTGAAGTTTGACGTTATACTGATCGGACCAGAACCACGGCTTTGCCACATAAGAGATGTGAGTTCCGAGGATCGATGCGGCTGCCGCTTCAGCCTGTGCGATGGCGTTCCCAACGCTCTCCAAACGGATCCGCGTTCCGCGATACGGAAAGGAAGCACAATCCCCCACCGCGTAGATATCGGGATCGCTTGTGCGGCATTGCGCATCCGTGGCAATGCCGTTGTCCAGAGCAAGTCCGCAGCTTTCAGCAAGGCCGCTGGCCGGAGACACTCCGATGCCAACGATGACAAAGTCCGCCGTGATCCGGGTGCCATCGCTTAAGATGGCTCCGGTCACATGACCATCTGTGCCCGTTAGCTCCTGAAGGCCGGTTTTCTCCAGGATTTTTACCCCGTTCTGTTGGTGCAAAGCTCGGAAATAGTCGGCGGTTTCTGCACAGGCAACACGGCCAAGGATTCTGTCCGCAGCCTCGACGAGTGTTACCTCAAGTCCGCTTTTCGCAGCGACGGCAGCAGCCTCCAGGCCGATATAACCACCGCCAACAACCAGCGCGGTCTTTGCTTTCTTGAGGTGGCTGGCAAAGATGTCCGCATCTGCCAGTGTTCGAATACATTGAACGCCAGCGAGGTTTCCACCGATCGCGGCGGGAAGTTTGCGTGGCGGTGCGCCTGTCGCGATGACCAGACTGTCGTAAGCCAAGGGTGCGCCCTTGTCCGTCATGACCGTCTTGGCCGATCTGTCTATGGCCGTAGCCTGGGTGCCGGTTTTCAGGGAGATATTGTTCTTCTCGTAGAATTCAGCCGGACGGAGGAGGAGCCGGTCGAGGTCCATTTCGCCAAGGGCATAGGCCTTGGACAACGGCGGGCGCTGATAGGGCGGTACGTCCTCCGCCCCCAGCAGGGTGATGGGCCCCGTATGACCAAGAGAGCGCAGTTTCGCGCACAAGGACAGGCCAGCCTGTCCGGCGCCGATGACGACGACGGACTGTGTTTCTTTTGTCATGGGACTTCACCGAAGCAGAAGAAAACCGGTCAGTTCAAGATAACCGGAAGTGTGATTGGGCCGCGGAAACCAAACCCTGAGAAGATCGTATCTTTGGGATCGGTTAGCCGCATGTCAGGGAACCGATCAAATAGCACGGGAAGCAGGATTTGCCCAACCATGCGCCGGGCGACATGGGTGCCGAGGCAAAAATGCGGCCCATTGCCAAAGGCCTGATGTGGCTGCTTTGGCCGCATGATGTCGTACAGGTGTCCGTTTTCGTAGATCTCTTCATCGTGATTTGAAGACGCCTGTATGGTCATGACAACGTCCCCTTCAGGAATCCGGAAGCCGCGGATTTCGGTGTCCTGCGTCACCCGGCGGGAGCTGGCCTGGATCGGAGCGACCCATCGGACGGCCTCTTCAAATGCCGTTACCCAAAGCTTCTCGTCGTTCTTGACCGCTTCGAGCTGATCCGGGTTTGTCAACAGGCCGTATACGGCTGTCAGAGCGGCATCGCGAGGTTCATTTATGCCGCCGCCGATGGCTATTTTGAGGTTGGAAATAATCTGTTCGTGTTCAATGGGGTCGTCTGCGTTGATCATGACGGCGAGGGCACTTTGATCGTCCGTTCCCTTCAGCGACTCCGCAGCGGCGTTGATACAGGCGTCCATCCGGATGTTTTCCCGGTCGCAAACTTCGAAGATTTCCGGTTTCAAGCCGAAATTTCCAGCCCCCTTTATCAAGGTGTCCGACCACATCTGCATGTCGGAATCACTTGCTTCATTCAGTCCGAGGAGGACCGCGAGACAGCGGGCTGCGACAGGTCCGGCAAGGGCAGGGAAGAGGTCAACCGTTTCGCCGCGCGGCAAGCGGGAGACATACTCCTCAACGACCTTGGTATAGGCCGGAATCCAGACATCCTTGATATTCTTGGCGGAGAACGAGGGTGTCATGGCATTGCGCAGCCGGAGGTGATCGGGGCCGTCCCTGCGCATCAGCGTTTTAATGCCGAAAGCCCGTTCCATCGGAGTGTTGGGATCGTCGGAACTGAAAATCTCCGGGTTGTCCTTCACCCACTTGGTGTCGGCCGCCTTGGTAAGCAACGTCCGCCCAACCGAGGATACCCGCAAGACCGGCGCTTCAGCCCGCAACCGCTTGTAAATCGGGTAGGGATCGTCCGTCAGCTGGTCGATGGTGATGTCGTTGTCTATCGGGGCAAGCGGCGCACGCGTATCGGCAAAGGCTGTGTCGGCCATGATCTTCTCTCCTCCTGATCCCGCAGGGCGTCCTCCAACGCCGAACGAGATCTATCCAGCTGCCTATGAAACAGCATCTCTGGCATTCATTTAGCATTTGAAGCTTGTATTGGACAATTAGATCGACTGGATAGGGCTTATCGATTATATGCATGATGTCGATTGTAGGGGGAGGGCTGGGGGAATGTGAGCAAGATCGATCCGTTTTCCGTCGATTTCAGCGCGCTTCGGACCATGGTTATGGTTTTTGACTGCGGATCCTTTTCTGCCGTGGCCACACGTTTGCACGTCAACCAGTCAACTGTCAGCTATACGATCGACCGCTTGAGAAGGGCTTTTGAGGATCCGCTTTTTGTCCGTCAAGGCAGTGGAATTGCCGCGACGGAGCGATGTGGCGAAATCGTGCACGAAGTCCGCAGCATGATCGACACCTATCAGACACTGGCAACGCCGCGTGAGTTTCATCCAGCCGAGGCGCAGGGGACAATCACACTGTCTTGCAACTACTATGAGCGCCTGGTGATCCTTCCCGAGCTTATGCGGATGTTGAGGCAGGAGGCGCCGGGGCTGAAGCTGGTGGTGCATCAGGCCTTCGGTTCAGGTGGTCAGCAGCTGAAACAGGGAGAGAGCGATTTTCTCATGGGCCCGGTCCGATTTAACGACAGCGGCCTCTTCAAGCGAAAGCTTCTATCCGATCACTATGTCTGCATCATGGACCGGGGAAATCCTCTGGCAGACAGAGAAATCGACTTGGACACCTATATATCCTCAAACCATGCGGTCGTCACATACGGCGGGAACTGGAAGTCGAACTACCTTTTGGAGCTGGAGGCAAAAGGCCTGTCTCTGAACCAGGTTCTTGGTATTCCAAGCCCCGCGGATCTAGGGCAAATTTTAGCCGGAACCGATCTCATCGCCACCTTGCCGAGCAGGATGGCCGCTGTCTTGAGACGGGAAACCGTTGTCCGCAAGAGCCCGCTGCCTGCCCCATTTGAGATCGATCTTGTGTGGACATCCCGCACGCATCATTCTCCCATGCATATATGGATCCGCCAGGCTCTGGCCAAAATTGCGTCCGGGATCCCGGAGGTCTAGTCGGGAGTAATCTCATTTAAAATATGCATTTGGAATATCAGAAACATCGGATTGATCAATAAGGCGTCAAAGGCTATCCGTCGCCGGATGTCGGTCCGATATGCAAACGTCAGCATTGAGACCTGATACCGAACACAACGCGTGGAGGAGGCGCCTGTGCCCAAGCTTATCTTTGAAGAGGCCGATGGCTCACGAACCGAAGTCGAAGCGACTGTCGGGAAATCTGTCATGGAGACGGCCCGCGATGGCAATATCGCAGGGGTTGTCGCCGATTGTGGCGGCGCACTCGCCTGCGCCACGTGTCACTGTTATTTTGATGAAGCGCAGATTGGGCAACTTCCTGAAAAGAGTGAGACGGAAGAAGATATGCTGGACTTCGCCAATGCTGAAGTGAAGGCAGGCAGCCGCCTGAGTTGCCAAATACCGGTGACCGAGGAGATGGACGGCTGGGTGATCAAAGTGCCGGACACGCAATAGTGGGCCAGTGAGCATACTGCTTCCAGCAGCTGGATTGCTCGCTCAGAGGCGGATGACAGGGACCTTCGCGCCGGCATCAAGTGCAGGCGCGTGGGGCGGCCGGACGATGAGAGCGTCTGACCGGGCCAAAAGCGCCAACATGGAGCTGTCTTGTTTGACAAAGGGCGACACGGTCAACTCGCCGCCTGGGCGTTCCTGCAGCTGTGCGCGGACATAA
>JBNKOQ010000096.1:0-9980 GCA_050294735.1 Roseibium sp.
GACATTTCCGAAAAGCAGTTCCGTAAAGTTTACGACGAGGCGTCCCGTCTGCGCGGTGATACTTCTGAAAACCTGATCGGCCTTCTGGAACGCCGCCTGGATGCGATCATCTACCGCGCCAAATTCGTTCCGACTGTCTTTGCTGCACGCCAGTTCATCAACCATGGTCACATCAAGGTCAACGGCAAGCGGGTGAACATCCCGTCCTATCGTGTGCGTCCTGGCGATGTCATTGAGGTTCGTGAAAAGTCCAAGCAGCTCGCTCTCGTTCTGGAAGCTGTCCAGTCCGCAGAACGTGATGTACCGGATTACGTTGACGCCGATCATAACAAAATGACCGCGTCCTTCTCGCGCGTTCCGGCTTTTGCCGATGTGCCGTATCCGGTTCAGATGGAACCGAACCTGGTCGTCGAGTTCTACTCGCGTTAATCGAAAAGTGGCTGCAAAGGGCAGCCGAATGTCCTTTGCAAAGAACGAAAAGCCCCGCTGGTTTTCAGCGGGGCTTTTTTCTTGAAATTCAGACAGATAAATGGACCCTGGATTGCCAATTTCCTTGTCCGGCAAGTTTTCCAATCACCTTGAGAGCGCCTCCTCTCCCGCGTTTGATTTAAAAATTGCTCCGGATTGGACGTTCGGATATTCAGGTTGCGACTTTCAAAGTGGAATCCAAGCATGCCAGCTGCTGAGTTAAACATGGAAGACGCGATGAAATCCTCGGCGGATACGGTCGAAGCAGACGGCGATGTGCCGTTGCTGCTGCGCAATGCTCCCACCAGCGTGGGGTTCAAGAAGCTGCGCAAGCGGATCTTGCGGCAGGCACGGCAGGCTATGGACGACTTCGCCATGCTGCCAGACGGCAACCGGGAAAATCCGTCGAAATGGCTTGTCTGTCTCTCTGGCGGCAAAGACAGCTATACGCTGCTTGCGGTGCTGATCGAGTTGAAGTGGCGTGGTTTACTGCCCGTCGACCTGATTGCCTGCAATTTGGACCAGGCCCAGCCTGGCTTTCCGGCGCATATCCTGCCCGAGTTCTTCGAGACCAACGGCATCGAACACCTGATCATCCGCGAGGACACCTATTCCATCGTCACGGACAAGATCCCGGCGCATAGAACCTATTGCTCGCTGTGCTCGCGTCTGCGGCGCGGCATCCTTTACAGGGTAGCGCGGGAGCAGGGCTGCGAGGCGATTGTTCTCGGGCACCACCGGGAAGACATTCTTGAAACCTTCTTCATGAATCTCTTCCATGGCGGCAGGCTGGCGTCCATGCCGCCGAAGCTGATCAACGACGAAGGGGACCTTCTGGTTCTCCGTCCGTTGGCCTATTCGGCGGAAAGCGATATCGCCAAGTTCTCCGAAGGCATGGGGTTTCCGATTATCCCTTGTGACCTGTGCGGGTCTCAGGACGGTCTGCAGCGGGAGGAGGTCAAGCGCATGTTGCAGTCCTGGGAAAAGGAAAGCCCCGGACGGCTTAGCGTCATGGCGCGGGCTTTGGCAAATACCCGCCCGTCGCATCTCATGGACAGGGCACTCTACGACTTCGCAAACTTGCGGCCCGGTGTTGCTGGCGGGAATGCGGCAGAGGCCGAAGAGCCTTGTAACGCAGGTCTTGCCATGACCGCAGGCCTTTTCGCCGCCGAATAGCCGGCTTTCCAGTCAGCTGACGGCCTGCCTGTTTCCTAGCGGATCGAATTTTGGCCTGAGAAACCACCCATCGGCTGATTGCGGACAAGAATGACCAGGCCTTCATCGCTTGGTTTTGCATCCGTGGCTGCCAGGCCGCCATAGTTCCGGCACAGATCTTCTGCTGATTTTCCGCCGCTTTGTGCAAAGAGGGCAATGTCCGCACAATCGACCCGGGATAAAGCTGCCTGAGTCTGATCGTCAAACATGTTGAAAATCAGCGCTGCAAGTCCACAGCAGATGGTTGCGATAGCAATTGTTTTCATAGTCCCCGTTCCCATTCCTCGGCTTCATGTGGCCGCTTAAGATATGGACGGAGAATGGCGGTACGCGACTGTACTGACCCTGAATCCGGCATTCACCTCCCGTTCAGGTTAGGCGATTCGGCAAAATTTGCCGAGTGGTCGGCAGAAAAGGGGGGCGGTTACCTTGGATAAACTCGAAATACGTCTTGGGAATTGGGCTTTTCAGCTCATTACACTCGTAAAATACGACAGGCATCTCCTTCACATGCAGACTTTCTGGCCGGTAGATTTGATGCCGATGGTAATATCTATTTGCAGTTGTGATGATTTCGGGAGCGGTTCCGTCGTGCGGAGGCGAGTGTGAGAATGAAGTGCTGGGCGATCTGGACTTGCTTTTTTTGCTTTTGGCCTTTGGCGGGGCACGCAAAACCGGTCGCCGTTTTCGATATGGCGTTCATCAATTTCAGCCAGGAAGTCGATTACGGTGCCAAGAATGAGGCAGAATATGCCCGCATCGAAATGCTGAACGGCTACCTTAAGGAGCTCCTTGAAGAGAGCGGCCGCTATGAGATCATCGATACGGCGCCCTTGGGTGAAGAGGTGTCCCGCTACGGTGATGTGTTCAGTTGTAATCTCTGCGAGGAAAAGCTCGCACGCAAACTTGGGGTGCCAAGCTCAATAACCGGTGCGGTTCAGAAGCTGTCTGTCCTGGTTCAGACGATCATTCTGAGGGAGCGGGATGCTCAGACGGGGCAGGTTGTCTGGCTCTATCAGACCGACATTCGGGGCAATACGGATGTTGCCTGGCGGCGTGGCCTGAAGTGGCTCGTGGACAACCGGTTGCTTGCCGAGGGGCTCGGTAAGTAAAGGCGACTGTTTTGGAAGACGACGGATTTCCCCAAGCTGAACGAAAAAGGGGCTGATCCGAAGACCGCCCCTTTAAGTGTTTCCAGAAACCCGATTGGTCAGGCGCTCTGCTTGACCTCAATGCCCTTGTCGGCAAAGGCGGCCTGGAGTTCCTGATTCTGGAACATTTCACGAATAATATCGCAACCGCCGACGAATTCGCCCTTGATGTAGAGCTGGGGAATGGTCGGCCAACTGGCAAAATCCTTGATACCCTGACGCAGATCATCGTCTTCCAGAACGTTGATGCCTTTGTAGGGCACGCCAACATAGTCGAGGATCTGAACGACCTGGCCCGAGAAGCCGCACTGCGGGAAGTTCGGGGTGCCTTTCATGAAGACCACGACATCATTGGTCTCGACTTCGTTTTTGATCCATTCCTGGATGCTCATGATGTTCGTCCTTGTGTTCTGCTCGCGCAAAAAGACTGCGTCCGGCGCGATATACGAATGTGCCGACGGCTCTTAAAACCCTCAGTTCGGCAATCGCCAAGATCGCGAGTGCTGAAACGAGGAGAATCCATACCATCCGCTGTTTGATCCTTCTAGTCAGGGGCCTTGGTTTGCAAGGCGAGGGCGTGGAGCTCGCCGCCCATGTTACCCTTCAGTGCCTGGTAGACCAGCTGATGCTGTTGAACACGACTGATGCCCCGGAATGATTCGGAGACAACGTTGGCGGCATAGTGGTCGCCGTCGCCGGCCAGGTCCCGGATCTCGACCTTTGCGTCGGGCAATGCCGCCTTGATCAGGGTCTCAATCTCATTGGCGTCCATGGGCATCTTTGTTTGGTCCTCTTCCCCTAAAAACTATTTCGGCGTTCCAGTGCGGTATCAGGCACCAGTCATATAGTCCGGAAACCAATTCTCGTGTGCTTCCTTCAGCTTTGCAACGGATATGGTGACGATGCCCTCAACAATCAAATCTGTTCCATTGGTATGTCCGATGTGGAGAGCCTCGACACCCGCATCAATGGCGTCTTCCAAAAGAGAGTCCAGTTTGTCTGGTGCGATGGTCAGCACGTAGCGGCCCTGGTCCTCGCCGAAGAGGGCGGCATGGGCTGGAGCGTCCAGTGAGACAGACGCGCCGATGCCGCTGGCTATGGCCATTTCGGCAAGCGCAACACCAAGCCCACCCGACGAGATATCGTGCACGCTGTTAACGCGGCCTGCTCCGATGAATTGGCGGACCAGATTGCCGCGGCGTTTTTCGGCTTCCAGGTCAACCGGTGGCGGTGCGCCTTCCTCCCGGCCCAGAATATCCTTGAGGTATTGTGTGCAGCCCAGATGGCTGCCGTTGCCTCCAATGACGACAATGGCATCGCCTTCGGCCTTGAAAGCGGCTGAAGCGCGTACCGTAACGTCCGGCAAAAGCCCCACCCCACCAATTGCCGGGGTTGGCAGAATGCCCTCGCCATGTGTCTCGTTGTAGAGAGAGACGTTGCCGGAAACGATGGGGAACTCAAGCGTGCGGCAGGCCTCGCCAATACCTTTGATGCAGCCGACGAATTGCCCCATGATCTCTGGCTTTTCCGGATTGCCGAAGTTGAGATTGTCGGTGGCTGCCAACGGCTCTGAGCCGACTGCTGTCAGATTGCGCCAGACTTCTGCGACCGCCTGCTTGCCGCCCTCAAATGGGTCGGCCTTGCAATAACGCGGTGTGACATCCACGGAGAAAGACAGGCCTTTACGGGTGCCTTCAACGCGGATGACGCCAGAATCACCACCTGGGGACGCCGCTGTGTTGCCCTGGATCAGGGTGTCATATTGCTCGTAGACCCAGCGGCGGGAGGACCCGTTGGCACCGCCGACAAGCTTCAGCAGTGCGTCTGCATAGTCAGCAGGCTCGGCAACGTCTTTGGCCTCAAGCGTGGAAAGCTTTTCTGATTCTATCCAGGGGCGATCATACTCGGGAGCCTCGTCGCCAAGTTCCTTGATCGGCAGGTCGGCAACGGTTTCGCCGTGATGCTTGACCACAAAGCGTAGTGTATCAGTGGTAATGCCGACGATGGCGAAGTCGAGGCCCCACTTTTTAAAAATGGCTTCGGCTTCGGCTTCTTTTTCCGGACGCAGCACCATGAGCATGCGCTCCTGGCTTTCCGATAGCATCATCTCGTAGGCGCTCATGCTTTCTTCGCGTACCGGCACGTGATCGAGATCGAGCTCGATGCCGAGATCGCCCTTGGCGCCCATTTCCACGGCCGAGCAGGTCAGCCCGGCTGCCCCCATGTCCTGGATGGCGATGACGGCGCCGGTCTGCATCAGCTCAAGGCAGGCTTCCAACAGGCATTTCTCTGTGAAAGGGTCGCCAACCTGAACCGTTGGGCGCTTTTCCTCAATGGTGTCGTCGAATTCGGCAGATGCCATGGTCGCACCACCAACGCCGTCACGGCCGGTTTTGGCGCCGAGATAGACCACCGGAAGCCCAACCCCTTCAGCCTTGGCGAGGAAAATCTTGTCTGCATCGGCAAGACCGGCGGCAAAAGCGTTGACCAAGCAGTTGCCATTGTAGCTGGCGTCGAATTCGACCTCGCCGCCAACGGTCGGGACACCAAACGAATTTCCGTAACCGCCGACACCGGACACAACGCCCGAGACGAGATGGCGCGTGCGCGGATGGTCCGGCTCGCCGAAACGCAGGGCATTCATAGCTGCGACAGGGCGTGCACCCATGGTGAAGACGTCACGCAGGATGCCGCCGACACCTGTTGCCGCGCCCTGATAAGGTTCGATGTAGGACGGATGGTTGTGGCTTTCCATCTTGAAGACCACGGCCTGACCGTCGCCGATGTCGACCACCCCAGCGTTTTCACCCGGTCCGACGAGAACGCGAGGCCCGGTGGTGGGCAGTGTTTTCAGCCACTTCTTCGAGGATTTGTAGGAGCAATGCTCGTTCCACATGGCGGAGAAAATGCCAAGTTCAGTGAAGGTCGGCTCGCGGCCGATCAACTCCAGGATCCGGTCGTATTCATCCGGCTTCAGGCCGTGGGAAGCAATAAGGTCGGGCGTGATCTTGATGTTGTTCGGGATCATGTCGGTCCGGATCTCTGTGGCGCGGAGGCCTGTGACTGTTTGGCGCCGGTTTAGCAGATCGATGGCGCGAATGGGAGAGCAGGAAAGCGCATAATGGCTGATTTTTGGTGTTGCTAAACAAAGTAATTGGCACGGGGGAAGACTTGCGTGAACCGCCGAACTCTGCCCGCTACTTAAACGATGGTTAACAAGTCCACTGGTAAGGCAATAAAAACGAAAAGAAAATCGAGGACCTTATGTTTAAGTTTGGATCTGCGTTGAGGGATGTGAAGCCGGAGCTGGCGGAAACCGATCAGAGTGTTCCGGTCTCGGTGGATGATGTTGTCAAAGCGCTTAGAGCCATCGGTTCTAAGGACTGTCACGCCTACCTGGCGTGTCTGCCGGCTCCGCTCCAAAGTGTTCTGGAAGATCTGAACGAGCGTATGCTTGAACGCGATGAAACGCTCTTGAGGCAAACTGTCGATTATTCCATGCAGGCGAGCAACGCGATGGCGGCAACGGCCCGGATTACCGGTGCTATCCGGGAGACCGATGAACATGCGGCCGGAATTTCAGAGGCTGTGGACGTGCTCTCGGCGTCGATCGATCAAATCTCCGACACGGCGGCAGAAGCGGCCCATTCCATGGAGGAGGCCCACAACGCCTTGGCGAGTGGTGTTAGCGCGACGTCAAATTCAGCAGCAGCTTCTCAGAAAATCAGCACGTCTTTCGCTCAGATGTCCGACGATGCGGGGCAGCTGGCTGAGGCGGCGGAGCAAATCGGGATGTTCGTTGCGACGATCGAAGGGCTGGCGCAGCAAACAAATCTTCTCGCGCTCAACGCGACGATCGAGGCGGCCCGAGCCGGTGAGGCAGGGAAGGGGTTCGCTGTGGTTGCCAGCGAAGTCAAGCAGCTGTCCGGACAGACGTCCAAGGCGACAGACGATATCCGTGCCCGCATCGAGCGTTTGCAGACGCATGTCGCAGAAGTGCTGACCACCGTCGAGGGCGTTCAGGATCTCGTGTCATCCAGCGCTGTCCAATCGGAGGAAGCTGCCGGCCAAATCGAATCGGTTTTGGGAAGCGTTTCGGCGACCAATGATCGGATGACCTCCATTTCCGAGTTGCTGTCTCAACAGACAGGTGCTGCCCAGATGATCGCGGAGGGGATGCATGCGGTGGCGCGTCATGCTCAAGCCGGGAGCGAGTTTGCCGAGGATGCGATCAAGGCAGTTGCTGGCTCTGAGACCATTATCAACAGTCAGTTTGCCGATCTGGAGGAGCGGGATATACGTAATTACGTCCTGCACCGGGCGAAATCAGATCATCTGCTTTGGAAAAAGCGGTTGGCCGAAATGCTGGTTGGGCGCAATGCGTTGCGTGAAGAGGAATTGAGTGATCATCACAGTTGCCGCTTGGGCAAATGGTATGACGGCGTCACCGACCCGGCTTTGAGAGCGCATCAAGCATTTGCCGCTTTGCCAAAGGTGCATGAGGCCGTGCACGAGAGCGGAAAGGAGGCTGCCCGGCGCTTTGCTGCGGGGGATCGGGGAGGCGCTTTCGAGAGTATCGCAGCCATGGATAAAGCGTCCGACGAGGTCCTGGCGCTGATCGATCAGCTTTTAGACCAGAGATCTGACGGATCTGTCAGAAGGCTCTGACTTGGCTACTTTTTACTCGAAACTGTCATAGGCCGCGCTGCCATCGTCCAGCAGCTGCTTCAGGGTCGCAAATGCGGTCTCCACTTCCGCCTGGGTCAATGGATTGGTGAAACCCATGCGGACCCTGTGATGGATCCTGTCGGATCTGCCGGCCTTGAACTCGTCCTCGTCGTCAATCAGGATTTTCTCGGCCGCGGCTGCGGCCTTGAATGTGCCCGGCAGCCAGGGCTCTGGCAGTTTCAGCCATAAGAAGGGGGCGTCAGGGGCGGAATTGAGCTCTCGCCCTTGCAGGTAACGCATTGTGATTGTGTGGCGGGCCTGGATTTCCTGCAGAATTTTCTGGCGCAACTTATGAGCAGCACCACTGAGGACAAGTCTTGAGGAGAGTTCAGCCAGCAGGAATGAAATTCCTCCGGTCATCATTTTGTGAGCTGTTGTAAGGCGCTGCGTGTGGGGCAATGGGCTTGAAATCCAGCCACCCCGAACGCCTGCCGCCACTGCCTTGGAAAGGGAGCCGACATGGAACGTCCTCTCGGGGGCGAGAGAGGCAAGCGGTTCCAGCTGGGTTTGCCGCAGGGAACCGTAGACCTCATCTTCAATGATCCAGAGATTGTGCTGGCGTGCAATTGCTACAATGTCCTGGCGCCGGTCTTTCGTCATCGTCGACAAGGTGGGATTGTGCATTGTCGGCATCAGGAAAATGACTTTTGGATGCTTTTGGGCACAAACCTTTTCGAGATCTTCGGGCACTGGCCCCTTGTCATCTCTGGCGACCGCAACCGGTTGACGTCCGGCCAGGGCCGCGCCGCGTGCGATTGAGCTGTAGGTCAGATCTTCGAAAACAATACGGTCGCCGGGATTGGTCATCGCCGATATAATCGACATGATCGCGGCCTGAGCGCCAAAGGTTGGAACAATGGAGGCTTCATCCGGTGTCCAATTGCTCCGGGCGAGCCATTTCTGACCGGCTTGCCGCCAGCTGTCCGGCACGACGCGGGTGTAGCTGGCGATTTCATAACCGCATTCAACTGTAATTTGTTGCAGGAGGCCGTGAACCAGGCGGGATTGGCCGATCTCTGGCGCGGATGTGCTGTCGAGACGCTGGGTTTCCGGTGGCGGTGCGACAATTCGGGTGCCACCGAAGTCAACATCACCGCGCGTCTTGATATTGGGTGAGGGGAGTTTGTGTGCCCCGTCGTCATGGGTATCCTTGATAATGTCCTTTGCGATTGGATCCGGCACAGCTGTTCCCAGGACATAGGTGCCGCGGCCAACTTCTCCGCTGACCAGACCACGTTCACGCACAAGAGCATAGGCGCGACCGACCGTGCCGACGGTGATCCCCAGGTCATAGGCAAGGTCGCGTTGCGGCGGCAGTTTCGCGCCAGCCGGCAGACGTCCAGCGATGATATCCCCGGCGATCTGATCTGCCAGGCGCAGGTACATCGGTCCCTTGCCAGCAGAGATATTAGGTATCCAATTTGTCATGGTGACAATTTTATATCTTGCATCAATTTGTGAGTCAATTCATACGATTGCCTCGAGACAATTCGCTGCATTGTGCAGATTGTGTTGAATTGAGGTGCAATATGAGCATGATTGATACAATTGTACGGGCGCGTTTTAGACAACGCTCCGTTCTTCGCGAAGTTTTTGCGTTCACCGCTGGCAAGGCAGTTCTCTGGAGCCACCTGGCGCGCAGCCGGAAACAGCTGTCCAAATTGTCAGATGAAGCACTGACCGATATCGGCTTGTCGCGTGAGGTTGCTAAAGATGAGGCATCCCGCCCATTTTGGGAAACAAGCTATATGACACGCCGTCGGGATAGCTGATGGCGGAAATGCGACCCGGACCTGTTGGCCGGATCGGCTTTTTCTAAAGCCTTTGAAAAAGCCGATCCGCCTGGACGTTCCCGAATGCTCCTGATTGCATTGAGTTCAGGCATTTCCCCCTATACCTGGATCAGGATGCTGCTGGATGTATGGAGCTGTCCTTCAGCTGGAAGGTCCGGGTCGCGGCACTTCGGGGTCTTCAGACCTTCAAACCGCTCCGGTGTATTCGCCACGACCCGGATAATCGTTCTTCTGAACAAAATCGAGGGCGCCGATCATTTCCTGAAAATGCGGGCGGACGAAGGGCATGGTCTGGACGGATGCAAAATACAGTTCGCCGCTTGAGCGTACCAGAAAGACACCTGGCTCGGAGAACAGGGCCGGCTCTTCGAGGCCAATGGATGTGGTGCCGCGGCCGGTTGAGATGTAAAGCCCCCATTCCCGTGCCACGCTGAGAGGCAGTGAATGACCTAAGCGGAGCGCTTTGGCATCGATCTTCTCCGCCATTTTTGCGGTCCGGTCCGCATCGTCCGAAGACAAGGCGATTGTTTTTAAACCGCGTTGTTCGAACTCAGGCGTAAGGCGCTCCAGTTCTTTCAGGTATGTGGCGCAGATCGGGCAATGCAAACCGCGGTAGAATACGACG
>JBNKOQ010000097.1:0-9937 GCA_050294735.1 Roseibium sp.
TGTTCAGAACGACCATGCCGCCTACCTCAATGTCCGGAGCCGAAGAAATACAACCCGCCCATAACAAGCAGCACGACAAGAAACTGGAGGCCAACACGCCAGCGCATCAACTGCTGCGACCGGTTTCCGGAACCGCCACGAAACATGTTCCAGATACCCAACAGAAGAACAATGACCACTGCGGCCATGGCAATCGGTATCAGTGTATTCCAGAGCTCAACCATTTTAATTTCCTGTGTCACGAGACAAACCGCTGTCGATTATAGATCACGCTACCGGCGTTCAATCCGCTCAAGTCACTCTTCCGAGTCCGCGGCCCGGATCAGAAACCGGTCGAGGGCCCGCGTGCTCAAGATCCGCTTTGCCACACTCAAAACCCTGGTCGGAATGGTGACATGATAGCGCGGCTTCGGCCTTTCCGCCTCCAGCGCATGAATAAGCTTGTCGACCACAGCCTCGGGCGGCAGTTTGAAAAAGCCCGGCTCGCCATGCTCCATACGCCGCCGCCGGACCTCGTAGGTATTCTTATGCGGCGAGGCGATCATCCCCTCCGGACCGATCCAACGGTCGAAATTGGCCAGGGAATTCGGCGTAAACCGCGTCGCAATCGGCCCCGGCTCAATAAGAGACACCTGAATGCCGGTTCCCTTCAGCTCCTGACGCAATGTATCCGAATAGGCTTCCAGGGCGAACTTCGAGGATGTGTAGGCGCCGCGGTATTTCATCGCGATAAAACCGAGGATGGAAGAACACTGCACGATGCGGCCCGAGCCCTGCGAGCGCATCACCGGAATGATCTGGCGCGTCAAATCATGCCAGCCGAAAAAATTCGCCTGGAACAGAGCCTGCAGCCCCTCGACCGGCATATCTTCCAACGCCCCCGGTATGGCGTAGGCCCCATTGTTGAACAGCCCGTCGAGCTTGCCGTCTGTATGAGACAGCACGGCATCCACGGCGGCCTTGATCGTCTCGGGCTTTTCGTAATCCAGCAAAAAGGCCTCAAAGCCCTGATCGATCAGGCGGTCGACATCACCCTGTTTGCGGGCAGTTGGAAACACGCGCCAATTACGGCCCCGCATGAGCCGGGCCGCAACCTCTCCGATCCCGGTTGAGCATCCTGTCATCCGGACTGAACCGCGTGTCGTATACATCAGTGTTTCATCAGACATGCAAGAAGTCGCCCGGCTCCGCTGGCTAGATAGGCTCACCCGAAAGCAATTTCGGGACAGGACCGGCAAAACCGGCAGCTTCCTTGATGAACCGGGTCTTCAAACCAGGCATCCGGTCGACCAGCCCGAGGCCGAAATCACGCGCGGCGCGCAGGATATCGCTGTCATTGGAAAACAACCGGTTCAGAACATCCGTGACAACGCCCATCTGGAAGGTGTCGAACCGGCGCCAGCGCTGATAACGTTCCAGCACATCGAAAGCCCCAATGTCCTGACCCAGCCGGCGGGCTTCAACAAGCACCTCCGCCAGGGCGGCAACGTCCTTGAACCCCATATTCAGACCCTGACCGGCAATCGGATGAATGCCATGGGCCGCATCGCCGACAAGGGCAAACCGTTGTTTGATGAAATCCCGCGCCAGGGTCAAACCCAGCGGATAGGCATTACGCGGCCCGGCGAGCTCCAGTTTTCCGAGATGGTGGCCAAAACGGCGCTCCAGCTCCAGCTCAAAGGTAAAATCGTCGCTTTCCACCAATCGCCGGGCATCATCTGTCCGTTCAGTCCAGACCAGGGAAGAGCGGTTGCCGGTGAGCGGCAGAATGGCAAAAGGCCCCGCAGGCAGAAAATGCTCTTCCGCGCGGCCATTATGCGGCCTTTCGTGTTTCACCGTGGTCACGATGCCCGACTGGCCATAATCCCAGTGGTTTGTGCGTATCCCTGCCAGATCCCGCAGCTTGGAGCGGACCCCATCGGCCGCAACGAGAAGTTTCGCCGTCATGACCTCACCGCTGGCAAGGTCGATTGTCACCTGATCCGGGGTTGAGCGAAATGTCGCCGCACTGTTGGGCGCCTCGAATTCAACACCCAGAGCCTTGGCCGCGTTGTAAAGTGCCGGCAACATGGCTCCATTGGGAACCATATGCGCAAATGGCTCGCCATCGGATGTCTCACCGCCAAACGTCAGGAACACTGGCCGGACCACATCCCGCACCTTGCTGTCGGTCACGATCATGTCATTGATCGGTTGCGCCTGTCCGCGAATCTCGGACCAGATACCGAGCTGATCCAGCATCCGGCTTGCCGCCGCCGCGATAGCAGAGGCTCGCGGATCCTTGCCGAGAGTATCCATCGGTTTCGGATCGATGACTGCGACGGTCATTGCGGCGTCCGCTTTTTTCAGGGCAAGCGCGAGGCACAATCCAACGTAACCACCGCCAGCGATGACAACATCAAAAAGGGGTCCTGTTTTTGAGGCCTTGGCCATCACTTTCTCCCGGGCTTTATCGACACCCATTCCCTTTGGGTAACTTGACTTAAACGTCAAGGCACGTCCAACTCTGCACTTCGCCATCGCCGCATGGCACACGAAACCACATTCATGTCCTATGTAGCAGGGATCGCGCCGATGAACACGGCCATTGACAACCTTCTTCAAATTCTCGACCTGGAACAGCTCGAACACAACCTGTTTCGTGGTCGCAGCCCGCAGGTCGGCTGGCAGCGCGTGTTTGGCGGGCAGGTTATCGGTCAGGCTCTGGCCGCGGCCTCCCGCACAGTCGTTGAAGAGCGGCAGGTACACTCCCTGCATGGCTACTTCATGCGGCCGGGCGATCCCTCTGTCCCGATCATTTACGAGGTTGACCGCATTCGGGATGGTGGCAGCTTCACCACCCGGCGGGTTGTCGCGATCCAGCATGGCAAGGCCATATTCTCCATGTCCGCCTCCTTCCAGGTGATAGAGGAGGGGCTGGAGCATCAGTTCGACATGCCGGACGTTCCGATGCCGGAGGATCTGCCGAGCGAGCAGGAACTGAAGGACAAATACCTGCAGGTCGCACCGGAACATGTTCGCGCCTACTGGGAGCGGGAGCGCCCGATCGAGCTCCGCCCGGTGGACCTGACACATTATTTTTCCGACAAACCGCTTCCGCCCGTTCAAAACGTCTGGGTCCGGGCAAGCGATGCCCTGCCGGATGATCCCCGCATTCACAGATGCGTGCTGGCCTATGCCTCGGACATGACCCTGCTGGACACCTCGTTGTATCCGCACGGAAAATCCGTCTTCAGCCCGGACATACAGGCTGCAAGTCTGGATCACGCCATGTGGTTTCATCGTCCATTCAGAGCGGACGACTGGCTGCTTTATTCAGAAGACTCGCCGTCAAGCTCCGGGTCACGCGGCATGAATCGCGGCTCTCTTTACACCCGCGAAGGCGTCCTTGTTGCCTCGACGGCTCAGGAAGGCCTGATTCGCCGGTCCGAAAGGAAATAGGCAGATCTCCGGATCAATCCCTCGCCGGACTGGTAAAACCGGATATGGCCAACGGATTTTCCGTCATTGCCTTCGAATCGGGTGTATCCGGCAGAAGGGCGCTGGAAAAGGCCTCGAACATGCGCCGGACGAACCCTTCCGGCAAATCGTAGGTAATGAAAACCATACGCGTCCGCCGGTCCTCATCCGGCCATCCCTCCAGCGTTGCCGGCGGGTGGAACACATGCTGGACACCGTGGATAACGACAGGTCTGTCAGGGTCTTCCGCAATCTGCACGATGCCCTTTACCCGAAGCAGCTTGGGTCCGTGCGCCGAACGCAAAAGATCGATAAACATTTCAAGCGCGGATGCCGGGATAGGGCGGTCCGTTGACAAAGTGAAAGCCCGGATCTTGTCATCATGCCGGTTCACGTCATGGTCGTGATCGTGATGATGTCCGTGGCTATGGCCATGATGGTGCCCGTGACCGCCATGGTCTGACGCGCCTTCAAAGGCTTCCGCATTCAACCACTTCGCCACATCGGGGATCTTGCTGCCGGGGTCGTACAGACCAGCATCGAACAGCCGCTCCGGCACAGCCTCTCCGGCTTGGGTATCAAGCTGCCGCGCGCCGGGGTTAAGATCGGACAGTCGCTGTTTCAAGACAGCCAGACCTGCCGCCTGCTCCGGCGTACTGATCAAATCGGTCTTGGTCAGAACCAGACGATCCGCCACCGCGATCTGCCGGCGCGCTTCTTCGTGGGTATCAATCGTTTCCAGGCCGTTGACGCCGTCAACCAGCGTTACAACGCTTTCAAGACGGTACCGCAGCATCAGATAGGGATGCAGCATGATCGTGTGCAGAATGGGAGCAGGATCCGCCAGGCCCGTGGTTTCAATCACAACCCGGGCAAGCCGCTCCATACGGCCATTGTCGATCCGCCGCAGCAGATCTTCGAGCGTCGTCACCAGATCGCCGCGGATCGTGCAGCACAAGCAGCCCGAAGAGAGCTCCAGAATTCCATCGCTGGCCTGATCCACCAGCAGGTGATCAAGACCAATCTCGCCGAATTCGTTGATGATGACCGCCGTATCCGCCATCGCAGGATCCTGAAGCACCCGGTTCAGCAGGGTGGTCTTTCCCGAGCCGAGAAAACCGGTGATCACCGACAATGGGATCGGCGGTTTGGGTCCCCGCCTGGGACTATCTGGCTTTACGGGATCAGTCTTGGGATCGGTCATTCGAGCACCTGGGGATCAGCACCCGGCGTCCATCGCCGGAGACACCCATGACCTAAGCTGCGGCAGCGGGAAAATCCAGTACGGCAAGGAAAAGCTTTGCCGTTAATACCTGTCAGGCTGAAATTTCGTCCGGATCTTCGTTTTTGCTTTCTTCGTCTTCAGCGGCTTCCAGTTCGCTGTCGAGGACATTTTCTTCCGGCGTGATGACAGTTCTGACGGCCAAGGCTGCAGCACGAAGGGTCTCAATCACCTCTTCTATCGATTGGCCGTCCTCGAGTTGCTTGGCCGAAAGATCGGCAAGTTCAGCCAGTGCGAGAATGGTCGCAGAGCTTTTCGGTTCCACAATCATCGAAGGCAACTCCCGATTTGGCGGTGGCCATCAAGCCGAATGTTCCGCTGTTGCGCGCGACCGGTGAGACTCACACGCTGTCCGGCCGCTGTTAAACGTGAAATGGTCCCATAGTGGTAAGCATACTGTTAAGAATTACAGTTAAAATTTCTTTAAGCAAACAACTTGCCGAAAGATCCAGTCCAACCCTTAGCGGCTTGGACTCGGGCCGGGCACAGGGACCGCAAATCCTGTCCACTTCCGGAATACGGACCCCGGCGCGGGCGCATCTGCCGCCAGTTCCGGCTTCTGGAAGTCATTTTGAACCACCGCTCCGGCAGACGTTTCGCCTGCTACCTTCTGGACAACATCCGGTGAGCGTTTCGGATTGGGGTTGGGCAGGGGGATATTGCTCAGCGGGATCGGCGCCGCCGCAACGTTCGCGGCAGCGGCAGGCGGCCTCGCCCCATTGGGGATACCGGCCGTAACTGTGATCGGCGCATAGGCTATCCGCCGCGGGCCAAGGGTGCGATCCATCACCTTGCCCCAATCCACCTTGCCATTCGCCAACTTGAGGGATTCATCCGGAATGACCTTGTCCTCTGACGTTGTCCGCAATCCCGGAATAATAACGCTGCCCTGCTTCCGGTTGCCTGAAAACGACAAAAGCGAAGTTTTGCTCTTCTGCATGTCATATTGCGCCATAATGCCCTCAAAACCGGGCTTTGGATTGCGCTTGCAATATCTATCGGCTGGGGGATTACCGCCGTTGCCGCGCAGATCGGTCACTTTGGTGCCGCCCGAACGTTTTTGGAAGGCCTCATCCAGAGCCTGACGGGTGAAAGCAATCCTTTCAAGACCAGACGCCGCGCCAAGCACAATGGCAATAATCGTCCGGCCGCGTCGCGTCGCGGACGCCGCGACATTGTAGCCGGAGTTGCAGATGTAACCGGTCTTCATCCCGTCAGCACCCGGAATCCGCATAAGGAACTCCCGGTTGGCGGAGCGGAGAGTTTTCTTGCCGAACTTGATACCCGGATGCTTGTAGATTTTCCGGGCTTCCGGAAAATCATCCCGCAGCGCCATCGCAAGGATTGCAAGATCGCGCGCCGTCGTGATTTGCCGGTTGTCCGGCAAACCATGCGGATTGACAAAGATCGTGTCCCTCATCCCCAGGCGCTGCGCTTCGGCATTCATCATGGCGATGAAACCGGCTTCCGAACCCGCAATGGCCTCGCCAAGCGCGACCGCGATATCGTTAGCCGACTTGATCAGGATGATTTTCAGAGCCGTGTCGACGGTGATCTGTGTCCCGACCTTGAACCCCATCTTGCTCGGCGGTTCCGAAAGGGAATTCTGGGATTGGGTCACGACAGACGTCAAGGATGCCCGGCCTTCGCGGATCGCCTTGAAGGTGACATAAGCAGTCATCATCTTGGTCAGCGAGGCGGGATACCATTTCCGCGTCGCATCCTTTTCAGCCAGGACTGCTCCCGTCTGTGCATCGACGATGACATATGGTCCGATTTCCGCAAGGGCCGACCCGCTTGCTGCCATACCGGCGGCAAAACAACTTACAACGCCAAGCCGAATAATCAGGCGGCTTAAAAAACTACCGAACACGGATACCCTCGCTGGTCTTCGCCCAAGATCTCAGGTGCTGCTGCCTTCTCGGCTTTATGCATAGCCGATCCACCACCGAATTTGCAAAAGTTTCCAGGCACTCGTCCCCCAAGGAAAATGCCTGCCGATTATGCATACGATGAAATATTGAACAAATTTCCGACCTTCCAGTCTCCTGCCGGTGTTTTAAAAGCAAGGAAAGATGTCCGCCACGAGTGAAAACACCAAAACCCCGCATGATGGCCCTGGACTTGCTATTGAAGGAAGCCAGGTGCCGGGGCAATGCCCTTGCAATCTGGTATAAGGCGGGGTCATGGTGGCCACCAAACAGCCGTCTAGAAGCGACATACTAATCCCGCAGGGTAGGTCACAACAGAATGTATGATGTTGCAATTGCTCCGGTTTCAAACGCTGGCGCCGCGCCTATGCAGCGCGCCCGGGGAACCGCACGCATTGCCTACAAATACGATGGCAAAGACACCCGTCTGGATGACCTCTACCAAAGCGGGTCAGCGAAATTCCGTCTCCCGAAGGTCTACGATGGCGCCCCGACAGCCGTGTTGATCAATACATCGGGCGGCATAACCGGCGGCGACCAGTTGATTTACGAGGCCCGGGTGGGCGCTCAGGCACACGCAATTGTGACCGGACAAGCTGCGGAGCGGGCCTATCGGAGGTCGGCGGGTATTGGCCAGGTGACCACACATCTGAAGGCCGGCGAAAACGCGACCCTGGAATGGCTGCCGCAGGAAACCATCCTCTTCGACGCCTCCGCACTGCACCGGACGATGACCGTGGACCTTGCCGAAAATGCGCGGCTGATTGCCATTGAGTCCGTCATTCTAGGCAGGACCGCCATGGGAGAACATGTCGACACGCTCTCTTTCCGGGACAGATGGCGCATCCGGCGCAACGGCAAGCTTCTGTTTGCAGACGATGTTCGACTGGAAGGCAACACAAGAGACATTCTGAAAGGAACCGCAGCGACCGGCGGAGGAGTTGCCTTCGCAACGCTCGTCGATTGCGCAGCCGATGCCGACAGCCGTTTGGCCCTGGCCCGGCAGGCGCTGGAGGCCTGCGCCCCGGGCAGCAGGGTTCGCGCAGCCGCCAGCGCCTGGAACGGTGTTCTCGTGGCCCGCTTTGTTGCGCAAGACGGGCGCAGCCTGCGCGACGCACTTATCTCGTTTCTCGAAACCTACCGGTCAGCCCCACTGCCACGTGTCTGGCACTGCTGACCTCATCGAATTCTTCAAGGGGAGGTTATTTTGAATCTCACACCACGTGAAAAAGACAAGCTTCTGATTGCGACGGCGGCCATGGTGGCCCGCAGGCGGCTGGAGCGCGGCGTCAAACTGAATCACCCGGAAGCCATCGCGCTGATCACCGATTTTGTTGTCGAGGGAGCAAGGGACGGCAAGTCCGTCGCTGACCTCATGGAGGCGGGGGCCAAGGTTTTGACCCGCGAACAGGTCATGGATGGCATTGCCGAAATGATCCATGACGTCCAGGTCGAAGCCACATTTCCCGACGGCACCAAGCTGGTCACGGTGCACGAACCGATCCGCTGACCAAAAGAGGAGATTTTCATGGCGAGACTAGCTTTAATTCTGACTTCGCTGCCTCTTGGCGGCGGCACGGCTTTCGCTCATCCCAGCCTGCAGGATCATGCCCATCCACACACGGATGCCGCAAGTTACTTTACCATTGAGACCTTGATCATCTTTGCTCTTGGCCTCTCCATTGGCGGAACCATCGCCTGGATCCGTCGCCGCAAGGAGGGTGGAAAATGATACCCGGAGAACTTTTTCCCGCCGATGGCGATATTGAACTGAACAGTGGCCTCGAACCTCTGGTCCTGGAAGTCTCGAATACGGGTGACCGGCCGATACAGGTCGGCAGCCATTATCATTTTGCCGAAGCCAATGAAGGTCTTTCCTTCGACCGGGAAGCTGCCCGCGGCATGCGGCTCGACATTCCGGCCGGAACGGCCGTGCGCTTCGAGCCGGGCCAAAGCCGGGCCGTCACCCTGGTGCCCTATCGCGGTGACCGTACCGTCTATGGTTTCAACCAGAAGGTCATGGGGAAACTCTGACCGCAGAAAACGGCCCGGGGAGGCAGAAACTATGAAGCTTTGGCATATGGGACAGGCCGGAATGATACTGGCCATCATTGCATTTCCCGCATCCGCCCAGTCGAACATCGATTGCGGCTATCCGCTGAACCAGATGGAAATGACCTACTGTGCCGAACAGAGCTGGAAGGCTGCCGACGTCGAACTGAATGCCGCCTACAAAACCGCGATGAGCCGCATGAAAGAGACGGACAGCTACCTTGATGACGCGATGAAGGGTGCTGCCGATGCCCTACGCGATGCCCAGCGCGCATGGATTCCCTACCGCGACAAAGCCTGCAAATCGCATGGCTTCCTGGCCCGCGGCGGTTCCATGGAGCCGATGCTGATCTATGGCTGTTTGTCGATTCTCACCCAGAAGCGAACCGACGAACTCAAGGAACTCGCCGAAGGCCTCGGCAACTGACGATCCGCGCGACCCCTCGGGCTTTCGCAGCGACAAGGAGAATTTGAATGCCATATAAGATGCCCCGCGCCGCCTATGCGGACATGTTCGGACCGACCACGGGCGACCGCCTGCGTCTTGCCGACACGGACCTCATCATCGAAGTGGAGAAGGATTTCACCACCTACGGCGAGGAAGTGAAGTTCGGCGGCGGCAAGGTTATCCGCGACGGCATGGGCCAGTCCCAGCATCCAAGGTCAGCCGGAGCCGTCGACACGGTCATCACCAACGCGCTGATCGTTGATCACTGGGGCATCGTCAAGGCAGACGTCGGTCTTAAGGATGGCCGCATCATTGCCATCGGCAAGGCCGGCAATCCTGACGTTCAGCCCGGCGTCGATATTGTCGTTGGGCCCGGCACCGAAGCCATCGCGGGGGAGGGCAAGATCCTCACCGCCGGAGGCTTCGACTCCCACATCCATTTCATCTGCCCGCAGCAAATCGAGGAGGCGCTCACGTCCGGCGTCACCACCATGCTCGGTGGCGGTACGGGTCCGGCCACCGGCACCAATGCCACCACCTGCACCCCCGGGCCGTGGCACATCACCCGCATGCTGCAGTCGGCAGATGCTTTCCCGATGAACCTGGCCTTCGCCGGCAAGGGCAATGCCTCCCTCCCGGCCGCCCTCGAAGAGCAGATCATGGCTGGCGCATGCGCGCTGAAGCTGCATGAGGATTGGGGCACGACACCAGCTGCCATCGACACCTGCCTGTCGGTCGCCGACGAATACGATGTGCAGGTGATGA
>JBNKOQ010000098.1:0-9900 GCA_050294735.1 Roseibium sp.
GGGTCGGCAAGCTGGTGCCGGACGGAAAAGCCGCGGCGATTGTCATGGTCAGTGAGCCGCAGGCAAGTGCAATGGCGGTTCTGGCAGCTCAGTTTTCTGGAGAGGTGGTGTTTGAACGTAGCGCCGTAGAAGCTCAAGCCGCCGCCTTTGAAGGTCACGGCACATATGCCCCGCTTTACGAATACACCTGGAACCACACGACACTGCACGCTCTGAAACGCGATCCGGCAATTACCTATCTGCAGATCAGATTTTCTCCAGATAACAATCTCGAGGTGGTGGACCGGATCGCAGCTGAATTCGGCGACGAAGTGCTGCTTCATCTGGAATTTCAGCGGCGCTTCGGACGGGTCACCTGCTCCGCCTTGCCGCTGGTGTCCTATTCGACAGAAGAGCGGCTCTTTCAGATCATCGACCGGATCGAAGAGCTGGGCGGCCAGGTCTCCAACCCGCATACCTATGTTCTCAACAATGCGGGCTGGAAGCGGATCGATGCCCCGCAACCGGAGTTCAAGAGGCTCGCGGATCCCCATGGTCTGATGAACCCCGGCAAACTGGCGTCCTGAGCGCCAGCAGGTGCTTTTTCCCCGGCCTTTCAGGGCGGGCACTTGAAAGAGCGGGCATGAGAGGCGAAGTTCCGGGCAATTACCAAGAGGTTTAACAAGCGGAAGTGACCATGAAAGTTTACGGCATCAAGAACTGCGACACGGTCAAAAAGGCGCGGAAGTTTCTGGATGAGGCTGGTATCGACTACAGCTTTCACGATTACAAGAAAGACGGGGTCGACACTGACAAGCTTGCGGTTTTCGTGTCAGAGTTTGGCTGGGATACCGTCCTGAACAAGCGCGGAACCACTTGGCGCAAGCTCGATGAAGAGGTTCAGGATAGCGTCACCGACGCAGCATCCGCTATTGCCGTCATGTCCGAGAACGCCTCGGTCATCAAGCGGCCTATCGTGGAATGCGAAGCGAAAAATTTCATCGGCTTCGATCCGGTCGCCTGGGAAATGGCGCTTGAGCTTGGCGAGCTAAAATAGAGCAGTCGCTACCAGGTGCGGCGGGGGCCTGTGTCTATGTGATAGTGGCCGGTGGAGTAGTGCTTGTAACCGCCGACTTCCGGCTGCGCTTTCAGGAAGCGGATAACCGATGAGGGGTTGCCGCGGACTGTGAAGTCAACAGCCCGGCAATTCAGGTGATAGGAATCTCCGGCTCCGCCTTTCCACCAGTTTTCCAGCCACCAGCGCTTTGACGAGGTGACAGTCACCCGGCCGTAGCGTTTGGCGACCCGGTTCAGCACCTTCTTGAGCTTGCGCGGAACACACCATTTTGTGTCGTTGTAGGTGACTTTGCTGCTTGAACTCGTAATCCAGCCGAGTCCGGTAACGCCGGCAACTGTCCCACAGCCGGCAAGACCGAGCGACAGGGCCACGATGAGGCTGAGCAGTCTGATACGCGAAAACATGAACAGGGACACTTGTTGGCGGAATGATGCCGCCGAGTCTCCGCGTTAAAAGTTAAAATTGTCATGAAAGATATGGTTAAGACTTAAGTGTTTCCGCGGCACTTTGGGAGCGTTCGTTAACTTTTGACGTCAAAGCCTTGTGAGGACATGGGCATTTGCGGCTGGTCGGCACCCGGGCAATGGGATAGGCATAAGGACCTTTATGTAACCGACCGGCGCGCAGTCCCAAGAGCGGTGGCTCCGCGATGGGAACAGGTTCAGGAAAAGTCCTTGTAGGAACATCGCCATGTCTCATGTTTTTCATCGTCATACCAAAGCGAACCCACCTGTCGCCGTTGCTGGTGAGGGATGCTACCTGATTGACAAGACAGGGAAACGTTATTTCGATGGCTCGGGCGGGGCTGCGGTTTCCTGTCTCGGGCATGGCGATCCGGAGGTGACCGCCGCGATCAAGGCGCAGGTTGATAAACTGGCGTTTGCCCACACGGGATTTTTCACGTCCGAGCCTGCCGAAGAGCTTGCCGATTTGCTGATCGAGCGTGCCCCGGAAGGTCTGGAACGGGTTTATTTCGTTTCCGGAGGGTCCGAGGCGATGGAAGCATCGCTCAAGTTGGCCCGTCAGTATTTTTTGGAAATTGGCGAACCGAAGCGGCACAAGGTCATTGCCCGGCGTCAGAGCTACCACGGCAATACACTTGGAGCGCTCGCAACCGGTGGCAACGCCTGGAGGCGTGAGCCATTTGCCCCGATCATGATCGAGACCTCCCACATCTCACCCTGTTACGAATACCGGGGGCGTGAGGCTGACGAAACGGCTTTTGAGTACGGCCAGCGGGTGGCCAATGAGCTGGAGACGGAAATTGAGCGGCTGGGGCCGGAAAACGTCATGGCGTTCGTCGCCGAACCGGTCGTCGGGGCGACGGCGGGTGCGGTTCCCCCCGTGGAAGGCTATTTCAAGCGCATTCGCGAGATTTGCGACAAGCACGGCATCCTGCTGATTCTCGACGAAGTCATGTGTGGCATGGGCCGCACCGGCACATTGTTCGCATGCGAGCAGGATGGCATCACCGCCGATATCCTCGCCACGGCCAAAGGTCTGGGGGCGGGCTATCAGCCGATTGGCGCCATGCTGTGTTCCGGCAAAATCTATCAGGCGATCGAGGCTGGCTCCGGATTTTTCCAGCATGGCCACACCTATCTCGGCCACCCGACGGCCTGTGCGGCATCGCTGGCTGTCTTGAAAAAACTGACCGGCGGGCTGGCCGGACGGGTCCGTCCGCTTGGCGAATTGCTGGACGCGTCCCTGCGGGAGGCCTTCGGCCAGCACCCTCACGTGGGCGATATTCGCGGACGGGGACTGTTCCGGGGTATCGAGATCGTCGAGGACCGGACGTCAAAGTCACCCTTCGATCCGGCATTGGGAATCAACAAAGCCTTGAAGAAAGCCGCGTTCGAGGCCGGGCTCGCCTGCTATCCGATGGGCGGGACAATCGATGGTGTTCGGGGGGATCACATCCTGCTGGCTCCGCCGTTCATTATGTCGGACGAACAGGTCGGTGAGATCACCGAAAAACTAATGGTTGCCTTCAAGCAGGTGTTTTGATGCAAATGAAACCCTTGCCGAAAATCATGGTTGCCCCCAACGGTGCGCGCCGAAACAAGGCCGACCATCCCGCCTTGCCCATGACGATTGGCGAAACCGTTGCAGCGGCAGTCGCCTGCCGGGACGCCGGAGCCGACGGTCTTCACGCTCATGTGCGGGATGAAAATGGCGCTCATGTGCTAGATGCGGGCCGTTATCGTGAGCTCTTGTCGGAAATGAGAGATAAAGCGCCGGAAATGTCGGTTCAGATAACCACGGAAGCTGTTGGAAAATACAGCCCAAGCGAACAGCGCAAGCTGGTGCGTGATGTGGTTCCTGAGGCCGTCTCCATCGCGGTCCGGGAAATGGTCCCGAACGGGGAGACCGAGGAAGCTGGCAGGTTCTATCACTGGGCGCGGGAAGCTGGGGTTGCGATCCAGCACATTCTCTATAGTCCTGAGGATCTCTCTGGTTTCTATCGGTTGATCGAAGGGGGAACGATTCCCGGTGGGAGCCATCAGGTCTTGTTCGTTTTGGGGCGTTATGCGGAAAAGCAGGAGAGCGTGCCTGCCGATCTCAATGTGTTTCTGACTGAACTTCGCAAATGCCGGGAAGGGCTTCAGCTCGATTGGGGCGTTTGTGCTTTCGGTCATCAGGAAACCGACTGTCTGAGCTACGCAGTCTCACAAGGCGGCAAGGCGCGGATCGGATTTGAAAACGGTTTGTGGAACCGCGACGGATCGCTGGCGGTGGACAACGCGGACCGGGTCAGGGATTTAATTGCGGCTTTGATCTAAGCCGCATCACCGGCGTTCAGCCGGAAACTGAAATAAAACAGGCCGTCTGCGAAAGATGTGCCGGCAACGGAGAATAGAAAAGTGTCGAACCGTCGTTATGTTCTCACCCTTTCTTGTGCAGATAAGCCTGGCATTGTTGCCGCCGTTACGACGGAACTTGCTGATTTTGGCGCGAATATCGGCGAGAGCGATCAGTTCTGGGATCGCGTAACAAATCAGTTCTTCATGCGCATCGTGATTTTGGCCCCTGAGGACATCTCACTGGAACGCGTTCAAAAGTCGTTGGACCCTGTCATCAGCCGGTTCGACATGAAGGCCAAGCTGGTGGATATGGACATCCGCCCGAAGGTGATCGTCATGGTCTCCAAGTTCGACCATGCGCTTCTCCATATTCTCTACCAGATCCGCGTTGGCTGGATGGATGCTGAAGTGGTGGCCATCGTGTCGAACCACGAAGACAGCCGGCGGACAGCTGAGATCGAAGGCATTCCTTACTATCATTGGCCGGTAACGAAAGAGACCAAGGCCGAGCGGGAAGACCAGCTTCTGAAGCTGGTTCAGGAAACCGGTGCCGATCTTGTTGTGCTTGCCCGTTACATGCAGGTGCTGTCCGACAATCTGTCGAAACGGCTGTTCGGCAAGGTGATCAACATTCACCACTCGTTCCTGCCGAGTTTCAAGGGCGCGAAGCCTTATCATCAGGCGCACACCCGTGGTGTGAAGATGATTGGCGCTACAGGTCACTATGTGACACCGGATCTCGATGAGGGCCCGATCATCGAACAGGATGCGGAACGGGTTTCTCATGCCTTGTCCGCTGAAGACTTTGTGGCGCGCGGCAGGGATATCGAGTCCCGGGTGCTGGCCCGCGCCGTCAAGTATCACCTGGAAAACAGGGTCATGATCGTCGGCAACAAGACCATCGTCTTTACCCAGTAAGCGATAGGGTCTGGGCCTGTTCATCCCCCGAGGCAATCCGCATGACCGGATCGGAGGGGATCGGCAGGCCGTCCTTTCTCAGCTCCGCGAAGACCCAGTCGCGGAACAGCCTGACTTTCCGGCTGTTTTTGCGATTGGGCGGATAGCTGATGTTCCAGGCATCGGTGTCTGTTCTGGAAATAAGATCAAACGGCTGGTGGAGCAGGCCTGCTTCCAGGGGCGGTTTGTTGAGGTACGGCGTGAGGATCGCCGCGCCATGCCCGGCAATCGCACGGTTCGCTTCCAGCGCCTGCGATCCCATCCGGGATGAGGGAAAACTGCTAAGATCCAGATCAGGATATCCGGCGTCGGCAAACCAAAGGTTCCACCAAGGGTCCTGAGGGTCGATCAGCGTCACCTTCAAAAGATCCAGAGGGCTGTGTATCCCTCCAACGCTTTCCGCAAGGGCCGGACTGAGCATTGGTGTGAATTCAACTGGCACCAGATCGTGATAGTGCCAATCCTTCAGCGGTTTGTAACAAGCCGAAATCATGACATCCGCGGACAGGACCTCGGGATTTGGGGCAACGATGCTTGATGGCCCAAAGGGCAGGATCCGGATTATCAGATCGGGGTGCTCCGCCTGAAAGTGGTGAATACGCCCTGCCAGCCAGTTCACCGCAAATGTCGTGTTGCTGGAGATCAGCAGCTGTTTGGTGTCCTGATCCAGCAGTTCCTCGAATGCATCACGGAGCGTGCCAAAGGCGGCGTTGACTTGCGCCGAGAGCTTTTGCCCTTTTTCCGTCAGTTCGATCCTGCGGGCCTTGCGCAGAAAAAGGGCGGAACCGACCTTCTCTTCCAGAAGCTTGATTTGGTAGCTCACCGCTGCCTGGGTCATCCCCAGCTCTTCAGCGGCCCTGGTAAAACTCAAATGCCGGCTGGCGGCATCGAAGGCGCGGATTGCAGACAGGGGCGGTAGATTGGTTGCCATCACATAAGGTCTCCTTATGCAGCCTATCCAAGTTTTAGTTGGTCGTACAGATCATTTTTGCGGATAGTTTCACTGTCAACATATTGGAGAACATAAAGAAATGACTGCAGAGCCAAGGGCTTCGCGGAGCGGTGGATTATTGCCTGGCGTCCTGAAAGATATTGCCCGTACCCTTTTAAACAAGCTGCGGTCCTGGACCGGGAAATACCGCAGGCGTTCGGTGCGGAGGTTGCCGTCTCATATCCTCAGGGACATTGGCGCGGATACATCCGGAATGGATGGGTTCAATCAACGCTGGATAGGCGAGCTACAGGCCCGTCTTGAACGGGAGGCGCGGTGCAAAGAAAGCTCGTCCTAGAGCAGCATTGCCCAGGCCGTCGCGCCGAGCATGGCCGCCGCCATGGTGACGGTCACGGCTTTCAGGACGGGACCTTCGCCGAGCATGGCAAGGATCGAAACACCGATGAGAGCCCAGATAGAATGAGCAATCGTGCCACCGAAGATAAAGCCTCCGGCCAGAATGGCTGCATTTTCCCCAATGCCAAGACCGTTTCCGGCAAAAAAGCTGGTGAAGGCGACGAGGCTCATGGCCCAGGTTTTCGGGCTGAGTGGATGAATGAGGATCCCCTCCCAGAAACTCGGCGGGCTGACGTCGCCCTTCGGCTTCACACTCAAGGACACGATGCGCCAGGCGAGGTAAGCCATATAGGCCATGCTGAGCGTCTTGAAGGCTGTGACGGCAGGCCCTCCGCCTGCCATGAGCTTGCCAAGGCCGAAAGCAACGCAGAGATTTAGCCCGAGCGAGCCGATTTGTGACGCCATGATCACCGGGAACGCGGTTCGGTAACCTGACGTCGCCCCAATGGCCATAAACGTCAGGTTTCCGGGTCCTGGCGTGCCCGTCATCACTGCGACAAACAGTGCGAAGGCTGCGAGTGTCGAAAAATCCATGGAGTTCACCAATACAATCGATACAATAACATGCCGTGAAACTCATACTTGAGCAAATTATCCGGTCAATGTATTTATTGTATCTATGACAATCTGGCTCCCTGATCTCAGCTTGGCCTCTGGGCCGATCTACCTTGCCGTCGCCGATGCGATCGAAGCAGACATCCGTTCTGGTGCCCTCGCCGTTGGTGAGCGGTTACCGCCACAGCGGGAGCTTGCCTATCAGCTCGGCGTTACCCTTGGCACCATCACGCGTGCCTACAGGGAAGCGGAGCGCCGCAGGCTGCTGCGGGGGGAAACCGGCAGAGGCACCTATGTCGCCCCAGAGGAGATGGAAGTCTCTCCTCTGATCCCGCGCGAGGACCGCCTGGCGGATCTCGATCTTGCCCGGAATTTTGCCTACCCCCATCTCAACCCGGATCTGAGCAAGGGACTGGCGCGTCTGGCACGGACACCCGGAATCGACCGGCTGAACGGGTTTGTTCCATCGGAGGGCCTTTCCAGCCATCGGGAGACCGGCGCGCAACTGTTCGATTTGTTTCGCCTGGATGCGGACCCGTCGAACATAGCACTGACCTGCGGTGCACAGCATGGCATCCAGATTCTCCTGCAGGCCTTGTTCCGCCCGGGCGATGCCGTTGCAATCGATGAATTTACCTACCCGTCGATCCTGAATTCCGCGCCTCATCTCGGGCTGAGGCTCGTTCCGGTTCCGATGATGCAGGCAGCGGACAACCGCTTTATGGCGATGGATCCGGATGCACTCGCGGCAGCGGCGCGTACCCAGGACGTTAAGGGGGTCTTCCTGATGCCCAACATGCATAATCCTACGACCCATACGATGACATTGTCTGAGCGCGAAGCCATCGTCGATGTTGCCCGGCGCTTTGGTCTCAAGATCATTGAAGATGATCCCTACACGCCCTTCGTTGAAGACTGCCCTTTTGCCTTTGGCATGCTGGCTCCCGAATTGACCGCCTCCATTGCCAGTATCTCCAAGCTTATTTCGCCGGGCAGCCGCATCGGCTTTGTCCATGTGCCGCGCGAATATGGCAATTCGGTCCGCAATCTGATTGGCGAAAGCACCTGGATGGCTTCGCCCATCACTGCGGAGCTGGTTTGTGGTTGGGTGCGCGACGGGACCTTGAAACGGACACTGGCCGAAAAGAGGAAGGCCAATGCGCACAGGTTCAAAACGGCTTGTAAGGTTCTTGGCGCGGAGAGCCTGCAAGGTGGTGCTGACAAGGTTTTCGCATGGCTCAAACTGGAAGAGGGATGCGACCCTGCTGTTGTGGAGGGCAATCTGGCGCATCACGGTGTTGCCGCGCTATCGGGGCGCTATTTTCAGTTGTCCGGCCGTCAGTCCAGACCCTATATGCGCATCACCTTTGGTTCGATCGTTGGAGAGACCGAATTCCACCGCGCCCTTGAGCTTTTTCATAGTGTCCGGCAGTCGGTGTCGGAGACCAGAGTGCTCACGTCACCGGTCGGCTGATCGCGGCAAGATTCCAGGGCGAGCTTCACGCAGGCTTTGACATTCTCGCCGGGCGCGTCAATAAGCGAACAAAATTACCTGTTTGCGGCATATAAACCGGACAATGCATGGCTTTCTGGACACGCAAAGAAAAGGTCTCTGACAATCAAGCAGCGTTTGATTCCAACATGGAGTCCTATGCGGTTTTGGACAACGTCAGTCTTTTCCTCGAAGAAAAGCCGGTGCTTCGCGATGTTTCCGTTACTCTGAGAGAAGACCGTATCGGGATCGTTGGATTGAACGGCTCCGGCAAAAGCAGCTTGGTGCGCCTCTTGAATGGGTTGCGTCTCCCAAGTGCTGGCGAGGTGCGCATTTTTGGTGCGTCCACGGCTGCCCTCAGGGCCGAGTTGCCCCGCTATGTCGGATTCGTATTTCAAAACCCGGACCATCAGGCGATTTTCCCGACCGTTGAAGAGGAAATCGCCTTTGGACTGAGCCAGCTCGGAAGAGAGAAGGCGGCTGCGCGGATGGAAGCGCGCGCTTTTCTCGACCGGCATCATTGCCTCCACCTTAGCGAGAAGCCTTTCGCCGACCTGTCCGAGGGGCAGAAGCAGCTTATTTGTTTGCTGGCAGTGCTGGTGATGGAACCGAAGCTCCTGGTTCTGGATGAGCCGATGTCGTCTCTGGACGGATTGGCCGCACGGCGGATCGCCAGGAAGCTTGACGGGCTTGAGCAAAAGATTGTCATGATCAGCCACGACCTGTCGCTTCTGACAGAGTTTGACCGGGTGCTTTGGATTGAAGAGGGGCGGATCAAGGCGGACGGTGAGCCGGCGGTGGTGCTTCCTGCCTACAACGCGGACCTTGTAGAAAGAGCCGGACTGGACGCTTCGGGAGAGGACTTGTGATTTCCCTTTATTTGCCGGGGCAAAGCTGGCTGCACCGGTGTCCCGTGCGGCTCAAGCTGATTGCGCTTGCCGTTTCGAGCGTGATGATCTTGCCGGTATCCGACCCGCTTGTTTTGGCGGCGGCGCTTGGGGGTGTCTTGCTGTTATATACCAGCCTTGGTCCCGGTGGGGTGCGGCAGCTGAAAGCCTTGAAACCCCTGGCCTCTCTTTTGGCCATCATATTTCTCCTGCACGCCGCAACGGGGAGTTGGATGGAAGGGCTCGTCGCGGTTCTGAGGCTGGTTTCCATGGTTCTGCTGGCCAACCTGGTTTCGATCACCACCCGAATGGACGACATGATGGATGCTGTCATGCCACTGTTTGCTCCCTTGCGGTTTGTCGGAGTGTCGCCGAAAAAACCCGCATTGGCGGTCACCTTGGTAATCCGGTTTGCACCTGTTCTGCTCTCGGTATATTCCTGCCTGCGCGAAGCCTACCAGGCCCGGAGCGGCAAGCGGACGAGCTGGCGCCTGATGGCGCCGTTCCTGCTCCAGTCGCTGACCATGTCTGAGAATGTCGCGGAAGCGCTCAGTGCCCGGGGTGGTGCCGAAGGTCTCTCTCGTGAGAAAGGCTGAGCGGACTTGGAGAATGCCGGCGGGCACAGAATGACCCCTGAGAGGAAATCCCATGAATGACCGTTCCCTGGTTCAGATTGCTTTCTATGCGGCGTTGATCGCTGTTGTCGGCGCCGTCATGCTGTTCTCGCTGACCACGCGCGCGGACCTCGACGTCAACGTGCTGCGCGACCGCAACCCGCTGTTCGTAACCCTGTCCGACGG
>JBNKOQ010000099.1:0-9823 GCA_050294735.1 Roseibium sp.
GCCCTTACCAACGAAGGCCAGTGGCGCATCGCCCTTCTTGCCGCCGTTCCAGCGCATAACCGCCAGGCGCGGAGGCCGGGCGGAGCCCTGGGCGACACCCAGAAGCGCGCCCATCTTCAGTTTGGTCATTTCCTTTTCGGTCAGGATTTCGACCTCGACACCCAGCTTCCCGAGGTCGCTCGCGACCTTGGCGAATTCTACCGGGCCAAGATCATTCGGCGGCAGGTTCACCAGATCCCGTGCCAGGCAGACGCCGTCGGCAACGCCTTCGAAATCCGTCCAGACCTTCTTCGCAGCCTTGAGATCCTCAACCGCGATGTCGAGCTTCAGGGCAACCGGAGCATCCTCATCCGGCTTTTTGGACTTATATTTGTCAAAGGCATAGGACCGAAGCTTTGCACCCATTGCGATTGCCGCCGCTGCTTCCGCTTCGGCTCCCGCAGCATCCAGCACAAGCACCGCCTTTTTCGCCTTTGCCGCATTGAGCCCGGCCTGAATGGCACCGCCGAGCTTCAGCCAGTCCTGCTCGGATACCTGCTCAAGGTCCCCCAGACCAAAGACCATCACCCGGTCGGCATCGATCCCCCCGGGCGCGATCAGGTCCAGTGTGGAGGATGCCTTTCCGGTGAAACCGGCGATCTTGGCCGCGCGCTCCAGTCCGCCGGACAGGCCTTCCAGAACACCGCTGGCAACAGGTCCGAGCGTCAGGTTTTCCCCTGCGAGCAGGACGATGACACCGCCTTTGGGCGCCTCCGTCTTCACGAAAGATACTTTGGTCTGTTTGGTCATATGCATTCCTGATAATAGTCAGCCCGATAACCGGCCTCAGTCTCCCGCACGTGGCATGCGGCTCTCCACCTGATCATGGTGCCTTCCATCCGGCTCGGCAAGCCCAGCAAAATTAATCCTCGTTAACCAATCTTGTTGATGCGCTGTTCACCAAAATCCGTGCTATTGCATAGACATCGCCGTTGCATACATTCAGGACGCATTCCGTAACACCTTGGCAGCATGAAGATACTCGAGAGATACATTATCAAGCGCGCGCTGTTCGCTTTTGCCATGACCCTGGCGGCGATGACCGGCGTCGTTTGGGCAACTCAGGCCCTTCGGCAGCTTGATCTGGTCACCTCGAAGGGGCAGACGATTGTCCAGTTTATCAGCATAACCATGCTGGCCATGCCGTTTTTGGTGGTGATCGTTGCGCCATTCGCGATGATGATTGCCCTGATTATCGTCCTCAACGCTCTGTCCAGTGACAGCGAGCTCATTGTTATCAACGCAACAGGCGGCTCCCGCTATCTGGTTCTCAGGCCGATTTTGCTGTTTGCGATGATGGTTTTTGCCCTCAGCGCCTCCATGTCGCTTTATCTGGCTCCCAAGGGATTGGGCCAGCTGCGCGAGGAAATTGCGCGCGTGCGCGCGGACCTGATTGCCAATATCGTCAAGCCGGGCAGGTTCATCACCGTCGAAAACGGATTGACGTTTCACATTCGGAACCGTTCCGGCAACGGCACGCTTGACGGGTTGCTGCTGCATGACACGAGGGACAGCGAAACCACCTTCACCTATCAGGCCGAATCGGGACAGATCGTCGAAGCCGCCGACAGAACGCTCCTCGTCATGCAGAACGGTACAATTCAGCGGCGCCCCAAAACCGAAGGCGATATATCGATTGTCCGCTTTCAGTCCTATGCCTTTGACCTATCCAGCCTGATACCGGAGGCCTCCGCGCCCGTTTTCAAGGCAAGCGAAAGATCCACTTACGACCTCATGAACCCGATTGCCGGCGACCGCTATGCGATCGACAATCCGGACAAGCTGGTGATCGAGCTGCATGAGCGTTTCAGTCAGCCCCTTTACTGCCTCGCCTTTGCACTAATCGTTTTTGCCTTTTTGGGGCGTGTCCGCACAACACGTCAAAACCGCTCGATTGCCGTGCTTGCAGCAATTGTATCCTGCATCGGGCTACGGACAGCCGGCTTCGGCATCACTGCCATCACCGGAGACAACCCTGCCTTGCTCAGCCTGCTCTACATCGTGCCGCTGCTTGGCATCTTTATCTCTCTCTGGTCGATCCTGCGGGACGAACGTCTGCCGTGGCCGAAACAGCTGACGACAACCGTCGAAACCCTCGCGTCCGGGATCAACAGGATTGCCGAGCGGCTCAATGACCGAACCAGCAGCGGGGCATCCTGAACCCATGCTCCTTGGACGTACCCTTACCCTTTATTTCTCCGGCAGATTTCTGAAAGCCATTCTCGGACTGTTTCTGCTGGCCGCCGTGCTGATCTACTTGTTCGACGTGCTGGAACTGGTTCGCCGCGGTGGTGACAGAGAAGGTTTTTCTGTTCTGCGGGTCAGTCTGATTTCGCTTTTCCGCGTTCCCCTGCTGCTCGAGCAGGTTCTCCCCTTTGCAGTTCTCTTCGGCTCGATTGCCGCCTTTGTCAGCCTGAGCCGAGCCCTGGAACTGGTGGTGACCCGCGCCGCCGGCATTTCTGTCTGGCAGTTCGCCATGCCGGCGATCGCCGTGGGCCTGATTTTGGGGGTCTTTTCGGTCACCGTTTACAATCCGGCCGCTGTCTGGCTGCAACAGAAGTCGGACCACGTCGCTGCCGGGCTGTTTGGATCAGAGCAAGGCCTGTTGCTGCAGACCACGGGAGACATCTGGGTGCGCCAGGACGGTCTGGACGGGGAATCCGTGCTTCTGGCCCACCAACTGCTGGACGGCGGGTCACGGCTTCTGCAGGTGACCATATTCACCTTTGACCGGACAGGCACTTTTCAGGAACGGATCGAAGCGCGGGAAGCGCGGCTCGGCCATCGCATCTGGCACCTCATCGATGTGACGGTTTATACCACCGAACGCGATCCACAACATTATCTGAACTATGAAATCAGCACCTATCTGACAGCCACCGAGGTCCGCGAAAGTATCGGATCACCCGAATCAATATCCTTCTGGAACCTGCCCCGTTTCATCGAACTGGCAAGAAACGCGGGATTACCGGCCTATCGGTATGCTCTGCAATATCAAACTCTTCTCGCCCGCCCCCTGCTTTTAGCGGCGATGATTCTGATAGCAGCGGCGGTTTCTTTGAGGGTTTCGCGATTTGGTGGCCTTGGGAGTCTGATTCTGGGTGGAATCATCGCTGGCTTCGTGCTTTACGTTCTATCTGAGCTCGCAAAGGACTTTGGTGGTGCGGGTATTGTGCCGCCGACAGTCGCAGCGTGGGCTCCGGGGATTTTTGGAGTGCTTATGGGGCTTACCATCCTGTTGCATCAGGAAGATGGATGAAGAACGCGTGATCTGTCCTTCATTCAATCTTCCCAAGCTGGATGCTTCGTCAGACGTGCGCGGAATTGGAACCGCAGCGCGGACCCTTTCTGTCGCCCTGGCGATGTCTGTCTCAAGCCTGGCTCTTACGGGTGTGTTCGGACTGCAGACTGCCAACGCACAGGAAAGCCTCACTCAGGCTCTTGCCGGGCAGGTTAGAGACGATGCCCAGATGGAGCTCGAATCCGCGCAAATCACCTACGACTTTGACCGCGACATCATTGTCGCGTCCGGCAATGTCCAGGTTTTTTATGACGGCTACACCGTCGAAGCGCAGCAGATTGTGTTCAATCGGGCCAAACAGACCCTGACGGCGCGCGGCAATGTCGTCATGACAGAACCCGACGGCAACGTTCTTCAGTCCCAGGAAATGACACTGTCCGAAGACCTCGCGGAAGGCTTTGCGAAGGCTCTGCAGATCGACACACCCGAGCGCACCCGGTTTATCGCCGAGAGTGCCAACCGGACAGAGGGCAACGTTACCACCTTCGACAACGGCATCTATACGGTCTACACGCGCCCAACCAATCCGCCGGGCAAGCCGCCCCTATGGCGCATTCGGGCAGCCAAAATCATTCACAATCAGCAAGAACGGACGATCTATTATCACGATGCGTCTTTTGAGCTGTTTGGAACGCCAATCGCTTATGTTCCCTATTTCTCGATGCCGGACCCAACGATAAAGCGGAAATCGGGTTTTCTGATGCCCGGAGGCATCATTTCCGACCGCCTTGGCGTCGGGGTCAGTGTTCCCTACTACTGGGCGCTTAACCCGAGTTATGACGTCACGACGACGGTAACACCGCTCAGCAAGCAGGGCGTGGTTGGCGATGTGAATTTCCGCCACAGACTGGCGTCAGGATCATATTCGATTGCCGCTGCGGGTCTTTTTCAGGCACGACCTTCGGAGTTTTCCGGCTCGAGTGGCGACACACGCTGGCGCGGCGCCGTGAAGACAACGGGCTCTTTCCGGCTTTCAGAAAACTGGCAATACGGCTGGAACCTGACCTACAAGAGCGACCGTGCTTTTCTGAAGGATTATTCCTTCGTCAGCTTTGACGACAACGGCGAGACTTCGGAAGTATACCTTGAGGGCAATACACTGCGTAATGCTCTGACTTTCCGTGGTTACGCTTTCTCCCTGTCCCAGGAAGACTACACGACCGATGGCGCGAACGATCCCAGCGCGCCCTTTTCTGCCGTCGGCCAGTCCCTTCAGGACAAACAGCCTTTCGTCATGCCGGTTATCGATTACGACTATGTCTTTGACGACCCCATTGCCGGCGGGGAACTTTCGTTCACCGGCAATTTCACGTCTTTGACGCGGGCGAAAACCGACGCATTCCAGGCAACAGGATCCAGTGTCGACCGGTTCCGCGGTGTTGACGGAACTTTCTCCCGCTTGTCTTTGAAAAGCGAATGGCGCCGGACCTTCATTGATCCGCTCGGGCAGATGTTCACACCCTTCGCCTATGTGCGTGGGGATCTGTTTTTCCTGGCATCCGCGGACAAGAACGTGAACGCCCTGACCGGCGAGTCATTTGTCGGCCGGAGCACGCCCGCAGCCGGTCTGGAATATCGTTATCCGTTTATCGCGACCTTCGATGGCGGCAACCAGATACTGGAGCCCGTGGCACAGGTTGTTGTGCGCCCAAACGAGCAGCGCATAGGCGAATTGCCGAACGAGGACGCCCAGAGCATAGTCTTCGATGCGACGACGCTCTTCAATTATGACAAGTTTTCCGGTTTCGACCGCTCCGAAGGCGGCTCCAGGGTGAACGTTGGTCTGAACTACAAGCTGCAGCTTGATCAAGGCTATTATCTCAGCGCCCTGTTCGGCCGGTCCTATCAGATTTCCGGCGACAACTCCTATTCAACACCGGATATTCTCGGGGCTACTCAGGACTCAGGCCTGGCAACCAGCCAGTCCGACTACGTGGGCAGCATGTATCTGGACACACAGTACGGCGTGCGCGTGGGAGCCCAGGCAAGACTCGACGATGAAGACTTCCAGGTCCGTCGTTTCCAGGCCCAGGCCACCGGCACTTACGGGCCAGTGGTTTCCACCATCGCCTATGCCTTCCTTGGCGCCCAGCCTGATCTTGGAATCAACGACCCGCGTGAAGAGATTGTCGGCTCGGCAAGCCTGCGCCTAAAAGAGAATTGGCGGGTTTTCGGATCGATGCGGTACGATCTGGAAAACTACGACATGGTGCAAAATGGTGCCGGGATCGGTTATGACGATGAAGGGTTCTCGCTGTCGGTGTCTTATGCCGAAGACCGGAGCCGGAACAACGGCGAGAATGTCGACAGGACTATTTTCCTCCGCATCGGCCTGAGGACGATCGGCAACACCCAGGTTTCGACCGGAACCCTGCAATAGTTTGTCCTTCACGCGACTTTTCTCGCACGAGCCATTTTTCCGACACATCAAAGCGACCTATGTGCCGTGATGCTTTGAAATTGCCGGGAGTTTATGCAACATCTTGGCAACGAGAAGATTAAACGTCATCCAGCAGGCCGGGATTCGGTACGGACAGGTTTCTATGCGCGTCAGCACTTTTACTTTTCTTTTGTCACTGGTGATGATGAGCAGCACCTTGCCTGCCGCCGTCGCCCAGACTTCTATCAAGGTCATCGTCAACGATCACGCGATCACCTCCTACGATATCAGCCAGCGCGCGCGCCTGATCACGATGACACAGCGCAAAGGTGGCGCCACAGCGCGCCGGTTGGCCAAACAGGAGTTGATCGACGATCAGCTCAAGTTGACCGAAGCATCCCGTGCGGGGGTTTCCATTTCGGACAGTGAAGTCAACGGCGCCTACGGCAACATCGCCAGAAACGTCAAGATGTCACCCTCTCAGTTGTCCTCCGCACTGCGTCGCGGTGGCGTCAATCCGCAAACACTCAAAGACCGCCTGAAAGCCCAGCTGGCCTGGTCCCAGATTGTACGCCGGCGCTATCAGGCGCAGGTGAAGGTCACCGACTCGGATGTGATTGCCGCCCTGCGCAAATCCGACAAGAAGGACCAGAACACCAGCATCGAGTATGATCTGAAGCAGGTGATCGTCGTCGTACCGAAAAAATCGAGTGGCAGTTTCAAGGCCAAGCGGAAGCGGGAAAGCGCTCAAATCCGCAAGGCATTCAATGGCTGTGAGCAGGCGGGAGCCGTTCTGGGGCAATACAGCGAAGTCGTACTTCGTCCCATCGGACGCAGGCTCGAAACCGAGCTTCCCGACGGTATGCGGGATGAAATTGACAAAACAGAACCTGGCCGGCTGACCAAGCCGCAGCAGACCGGGCGTGGCTATGAGATGATCGCAATCTGCGGGAAAGAGGAAATTCAGTCGGACATTGCAGCCCGCACCGAAATGAAGAACGAGCTGCAGGCCAAGGAAGGCGAGTCACTGTCCCGTCGCTACCTGATGGATCTGCGCCGGCGCGCGACCATCGTCGAGCGCTGATATATGGTGTCAGTTAAAACACCTCTCGCGGTTACCATGGGTGAACCGGCAGGGATCGGCCCGGACATTCTTCTGCTCTCCTGGATAGCCCGCAAAAGCCTGGCCCTGCCTGCATTCTACCTGCGTGGAGACCCCGGCTTCATCGGGCGGCGCGCAAAACGGCTGGGGCTGGACGTTCCGGTCAAGGTCGTTGAACCCGAAGAAGCCTCTGCTTGCTTCAACAAGTGCCTGCCGGTCGTTGCGACCGGTCACCCGGTCGAGGATCAACCCGGCATCGAATCCGCCGAGACGGCCGAAAGCGTCGTGTCGTCTATTGAGACGTCCGTGCAGGATGTCAGGGACGGGCGTGCGTGTGGTCTGGTGACAAACCCGATCAACAAGGCAGCCCTTTATGATGCAGGGTTCACCTTTCCCGGTCATACGGAGTTTCTCGGTCATCTGGCCGAACGCCTTTGGGCGGATGGCCCTTACCGTCCGGTTATGATGATTGCCGGCCCGGATCTCATGGTTGTCCCGGTCACGATCCATATAGCGCTCAGGGATGTACCCGAGGCTTTGACCGAGGACCTGATCGTCGAAACGGCCCGTATTACCGCTCAGGATCTGAAACAGCGCTTCGGCTTTCCCGCTCCCCGCCTGGCAATATGCGGCCTAAATCCTCATGCAGGGGAAAATGGCGCCATGGGCACCGAAGAGCAAACGGTGATAGCACCGGCGCTTGAGCGGCTAAAGGCCGAGGGAATCGATATAATCGGCCCCCTTCCCGCGGATACAATGTTCCATCCTGAAGCACGGGAAACTTACGACTGCGCATTGGGCATGTACCATGATCAGGTTCTGGTCCCCGCCAAAACCATCGGTTTCGATCAATCCGTCAACGTCACGCTCGGCCTGCCGTTTGTGCGCACCTCTCCGGATCATGGCACAGCTTATTCCCTCGCCGGAACCGGCAGGGCAAAACCAGACAGTTTTGCAGCTGCCTTACGCATGGCAGCAGTGCTCTCGGACCCGAGTGCCCTGTAATGGCCCAGATTGATGATCTTCCACCACTGCGGGACGTGATCGCGGCGCACGGACTGGACGCCCGCAAATCCCTCGGTCAGAATTTCCTGCTCGACCTCAATCTGACATCCCGGATCGCCCGAGCGGCATCTCCGCTGGAAGATTGCACGGTACTGGAGATCGGCCCGGGCCCCGGCGGCTTGACGAGAGCCTTGCTCGCAGCAGGGGCAAAGCGGGTGATTGCCATTGAAAAGGACACCCGCTGTCTGCCGGCACTCGCCGAGGTCTCCGCACACTATGAAGGCCGCCTTGAGGTGATTGAGGGCGACGCACTCAAGATCGATCCCGTAGCCCTTGCCGGCGGAGACAAAATCAAGATTGTCGCCAACCTCCCCTATAACGTTGGCACACAGCTGCTGTTGAACTGGATCACGACACCGGACTGGCCGCCATTCTGGACATCCCTGACGCTCATGTTTCAAAAGGAAGTCGGAGCTCGTATCGTCGCCCAGCCCGGCAGCAAAGCCTATGGCCGTCTCGCGGTTCTTGCCGGGTGGCGAACCACGGGCAGCATGCTCTTCGACCTCAACCCGAAGGCCTTCACGCCGCCTCCGAAAGTCACTTCGACCGTCGTTCAGCTGATGCCGCGCGAGGAACCGCTCGACTGCTCGCTGAAGTCTTTGGAGCGCGTCACTGCGGCTGCTTTTGGTCAGAGGCGGAAGATGCTGCGTGCCAGTCTCAAGTCTCTGGGCGGGCCTGCCGATGACCTCATCGCTCAAGCGGGACTGGAGCCAACCGCCCGCGCGGAGGAAATCGGCATTGAGGGATTTGTCCGGCTTGCGAACTGCTACGCAGAAAGCCTCCGGTAATCCCCCTCCCCTGGCTCCCTCAAAGAGGCTTGTTTCAGCCTTTCAGGGCTTCTTGCAAATCACCGACCATTCCGTCGATCAGCGGGCCGATTGCTGACGAGCGGGACTGTTTCAGGCGTTCCGCCCTCAAGATAGCCCGCACATTTTCGTAAGCGCGCTCTAGGTCATCGTTGACGACGATATAATCGTATTTCGACCAGTGCTTCATCTCGCCAACCGCGGTCTCGAGACGGCGCAGGATCACCTCTTCCGTATCCTCGGCACGGCGCCGGAGACGGGATTTCATTTCACTGATGGACGGCGGCAGAATGAAAATGGAGACCACATCCGCACGCATCTTGTCGTAAAGCTGGAATGTGCCCTGAATGTCGATATCGAACAGGATGTCCCGGCCATTCTCGATTGCATTTTCCACCGGCCCGCGCGGAGTGGCATAGGCATTCCCGTGGACTTCGGCCCACTCGAGCAGTTCGTCATGCTCTTTCATCTGGTCGAAGCGTTTCGTGTCGAGAAAATGATAATGGATACCGTCGACTTCGCTGCTCCGGCGCGGACGCGTCGTAACAGAAATGGACAATTCCAGATTCTCCTCCTTGTCCAGGAGCAGACGGGCAATCGTCGACTTGCCAGCACCTGAGGGAGACGACAGGACGAGCATCAAGCCCCGGCGGGCCTTCTCGGCAGTATCTGCACTGACCGTGGTTCCGGCAGCCGGGGTTGTCGGTTCTGACATGAATTCACTCCAGATTCTGGATCTGCTCGCGCATTTGATCAATGACGGACTTGAGATCAAGGCCAATGGCAGTCAACTCTACATCATTGGACTTGGAACAGAGAGTGTTGGTCTCCCTGTTGAATTCCTGGGCCAGAAAATCCAGGCGGCGGCCAATGGCTCCGCCTGTGGCCAGAAGGTCCAGGACGGCCGTAATATGGGCCTGCAAGCGGTCCAACTCTTCACGGATATCGGCCTTGGTCGCCAGGATGACGGCCTCCTGATGCAACCGCTGAGGCTCCAGAACGCCGCCGGATGCATCCATCAAAACTTCTATCTGTGCAGCCAAGCGCGCCTTGATCGCTTCCGGCTGGCGTGCCGGCAGGCTTTCCGCCCGGGCGGTCAGTTCGGACACCCAGGAAATCTGATCGCCAAC
>JBNKOQ010000100.1:0-9775 GCA_050294735.1 Roseibium sp.
TCCCGTGGTAATCAGCGCCGGGGACCTCAACGCCCTCCGCCCGCATACCGTGCAGATGTCGATTACGACAGTGGTGCGAAGACACGCCTGTGTTGGAAAAAACCGGCTGTTGTTAGGCGGGCCAGTGCTTGTCGATGTGGGCGATGCAGTGGGCAACGGTCTCGGGACTGGATTCCTCCAGCAGGATGCTCATGCCCGGTCCGGCGGCAGAAATCAGGCTACAGAGGCGGCTGTAGTCCAGCTCGCCGAAACCAGTGGGGATCTGCTTGTACTCACCGTTTTCCATCGAGAAATCCTTGGCGTGGATAATCTTGATGCGGTCGCCGTAAAGCTGGAATGGCTCCTCGATCATGCGGGCCTGATCGTGCGCGTTATCAGCGTTGATCAGATTCACCGGATCATGGATCACGACAAGATTCGTTGATTGGATTTCGTCGAGCAGGCGTTTCATTTTTTGCGGTGTTGAAGTCGTATGATGCGTAACCGCTTCGACGGCCACTTTGACGCCGTGCTTTTCCGCTTCGGCCACCAGCTGTTCCATGGTGCGGAGCATGGCCTGGAAGTTTTCTTCGCTGCCCGTATCGGGATGAGGTGAATAACCGGGTGTCGGTGTTCCGGTTTCGAGCCCGACCAGTCCACAGCCCATGTCGCGGACATAGCGCACGTGATCCTTGAAAAAATCAATCAGGTTTGCACGAACCGCCTGATCCGGATGGATGGGATTGATATAGCATCCGAGCACCGCAATCTGTACGCCGTTGCGCAGAAAGCCCTGGCCCACTTCCCAGGCCAGCCCGGGGTTGAGCTGGCCCGCTTTCAAGTTAAGCCCTTCAATTGCGACATTCAGCGCAACCTGTGCACAGCAGAGGTTCTTTTCCGCCAGCCGTGCACCCAGAGCGTCTGCTGAACCGGTTCCAAAATCGTGGGCACGGGCACCAATCCGTTTCATCATATCTCCTGCAATGCTTTTTCGGCGCAAGCCTGATATTCGTTCAGTTTCTTCACTTCCACGCCGGCGAGCAGTACAATACCTATGCCGTGGGTGTCGTTGAGCTTCCAGAGCAAATCGTTGATATAGTAGTCCGGTGTGAACGAAAACTCCGAGCCGCGGCAGACGCCGTGTACGTTGCCCCTGTTATCGATCGCGATGCGGTTAAGCGCCTTCCAGGCCTTGTGTACGGCCTCGGCATAGATATCCGGATGGTCCAGCCAACCGTAGCGAATACCGCGGGAGAATGCATAGATGAACATCGAGGTGCAGGAGGTTTCCGGATAGGATTCATGATGGGTTAGCACCTGATGCCACATCCCCTCTTCATCCTGCAGCGCGCATATGCCTTCGCAGAGGGCCCGGAAGAAGCCAATCAGGTCATCACGCCTTTCATGGTCTTCGGGAAGCACGGCGAGAAGTTCTGAAAGGGAAAACAACGGCCAGCCGTTGGCCCGCCCCCACGGAATACCGGTAGCCATCCCGCGGCCGATATCATAGACATGCGACATGATCTGCTGCTCCGGAATATAGAGCCGTTTCTTGAATCCGAAGAACTGGTTGGCTGCGTCGTCGATATAGCGGCGATCTCCGGTAAGCTGGTAGTAGCGGCAGAGAAAGGGCACGCTCATATAAAGATCATCCGCCCACATGGTGTTGTTGTGAAACGTATGCATCATGTCCCGACGATAGAATGTGCCATCCTCGAAGCGGTCCTGCTTGTTGGCGATATGATCGCCCACCAGTTCGGCAATCGGCTCGTACCCTTCGATGTCGCAATGTTTTACCACTTCCAGCATGCAGGAACCGAAGGACCCGCAGTCGTCGAGGCTGTCGATGCTCGAAAGCAGGTTATGGACATGGGTTGCTCCGCCAAATCTGGCCCGGTCCCACTTGGAATAGGGATAGGTCGTGCAGCAGAACTGTACGTGGTCGCGGACATAATCCTTAACTTTGTCCGAGCCGAGCTCCATGGACGCATGCAGAAGACCATAAAGGGTAACGCCGAGCGGATAGTTCCATTGACCGAACAGCGGGGTTTCGTTGTAGAGCCGCAGATAGGTGTCCGGCGCATCAATCCGCCAGTATCCCTGACCTTCAGCCGTTTCGTGAATGGAGAAAAAGTCCGTAAGCGACTCCAGCTCAGGCAAGGCAGCCGGATCAAACGGTCCGGCGAAGAGCCAGATTGCATCGCTCCCCTGCAGATCGCACGGGCAGCGGGTTTCAACATTCAGCTCGAGTTCAAATCCCCAGCCTTCTTCCGTGCCGGTGCAAAGCACCATCAGGTCATGCGATCCGGACGACAGCTTGAATTGGCCGCTCAATTCTCCGGAAACATCATTCACTGCAATCTCAGTGCCATCGCATAGTATCCGAATGCCGCCGGTGTGACTCCCCGAAAGCAATGCGTTGACCGGGCTGTCCCCGTGATTCTCGATCTTGGTCCAGGCAATGGCCGTCCTTCCCGGTTCCGATCCGTAGATGCGGCCGCAGTTGCCCAGAGCGCGTTCGCTTTCAGACCATTCTGCAGCCGGATTCCAGACAACGTCCGTATCCCTTTCGTTCTGACCTTCAAGAGGGAGAACCTCTTGATCGGAAGGGAGCGGACTCGAGAAGAGCCACCCTTCCTGACCCTCCCTTTCGGGTGAAGGCATCATGAAGACATAAGGATGCTTGCCGATCCACGAGCCGAACTTCCATCCGAAGCCGCCACGGGTCTTTTTGGCCCGGATGACAAAGTGGTTCCAGCCGGCCTTCAGATGCAACGTAATCCGGTTATACTGCTCCGGATCCCGCTCGGAAAAAATGTTGGAGCGCCAGACTTCCTCTCCGTTTAGGAAAAGCAACATGGGGCCATAGCAGTTGAGATCAAACATGAGCTCACCAGCCGCTTCCGACCACATCTTGGCCCAGGCGTATACGCACTCCTCATTCTGTGCATCCGGAAAAAAGGTATTGAAGTCGGCCGCGTAGCGGTAGTCGATGGCGCGTTGGATCCCGCGCTCAGAATAGGCCCGGAAGGTTATTGGACCACGGGGGTTCAGCTCCATATAGTGGTCAGCAACGACGGAGAGTGTGGTTTCCACCTGATCTCCGGCCTGCCTGGCCATACTCAAATTGTCGTCGAAATAAAATCCCATATCATTCACTAAGCCACAACGGGCATTTGTTTGCTGCTATTACATCTGAGCTGCTTCCAACGACTCATCTGGATACATGTCCCCTGTCAGTCCATAGGTTGACAACCCTTAGAGCTTGCGGCAAGAACAGGAGCCGAACTGGAAATCTACAATTCCAAACATTGCGATTCTCCTGTAATAAGACATCCTACTGTAACTCTGTTCCACCTGCCATACTGCCCGGGCGAAGAAACGGGTAATATTTATTCTTGGAATAAATCCCAGAAAGAATCCAAAAACTATTAAATTTAATCATGAAAAAGATGTCTCCGTCAATGAGGGTAGCGAAATGATCAAGGGATATGTTTTCGACATGGACGGAGTGCTCTGCGACTCCGAAGCCTTTATCGCAGAGGCGGCCATCCGCATGTTCCGGGAACGGTATGGCCTGGAAGTCCACGAAGAGGATTTCATTCCTTTCGTCGGCGCAGGCGAAGATCGCTACCTGGGGGGCGTTGCCGAAAAGTACGGCATCCAGTTGACCATGCCGGACGACAAGAACGAGACCTACCGCCTCTATGCCGAATGCGCCAAAGGCAGGTTGCAACCGCTACCGGGCGTGAAGACATTTATTGCAGCGGCCAAGAACGCAGGCATCAAACTCGCCATCGCCACCAGCGCCGACGCATTCAAGCTGAAGGTCAATCTTCGTGAAATGGGCCTGGAGGAAAACCGGTTCGATGCGCTCGTCAACGGCCTCGACATCCAGCACAAGAAACCGGCCCCCGATATATTCCTGGAAGCCGCCAACCGGCTGGGAATCGATCCCGCCGAATGTATCGTGTTCGAAGATGCGATCAACGGCGTCCAGGCCGCCAAGACCGCCGGGGCCCATTGCGTCGGCATCACCTCGTCCTTCACCAAACAGGAACTTCTGGAAGCCGATGCCGACGAAACATCTCCCAGCTTCGATAAGATTACGCTGCTCTCCTGACGCTAACCATGATGGCTTGCCGAGGATCGCGTTGCCTACGGGCTAGCTCGTCATGCCCCTTTTTTATGAAGCAACGGCAATGAAAAATAGAACGTCGCGCCTTTATCAAGCTCCGCTTCTGCCCAGACATGGCCCCCATGGCGGGTGATGATTCGGTGAACGGTGGCCAGCCCGATGCCGGTTCCTTCGAACTTATCAGGAGAGTGCAAGCGCTGAAAGACGCCAAAGAGCTTGTCGACATAGCGCATATCAAAACCCACGCCATTGTCCGCAACAAAGAAAACCGTTTCACCGTTTTCCTCCCGGGAGCCGACCTCTATCCGTGCAGCTTTCCTTGGGCAGGTGTATTTGATGGCATTTTCCAGAAGATTGGTCCAGACCTGACGAAGGAGGGCGTAATCCCCCGTGACGGATGGAAGATCTCCAACGATCCAGTCAATGTCACGTCCCGTACAACTCTCTCTCAACTCAACCATCACCTCCTGCAGCGCCTGGTTCATATCTACCTTTCCCCGCTGCATCTCGGCCCGACCGGTCCGGGAGAACTGTAGTAGATCGTCGATCAGAAGTCCCATCCTGCGGGCGGCACCGGCGATTGTATCCACATACTGCAGACCTTGCTCGCTCAGACCATCGCGACAGCGCGAGACCAGCAGCCCCACATACCCGTCGATATGGCGCAACGGCGCCCGCAGGTCGTGCGAGACGGAATAGGCGAAAGCCTCGAGTTCCTTGTTGGCCGTTTCAAGCTGTGAAGTCCGCTCGGCAACTTGCTTTTCAAGCCTCAGGCTGCGTTTGTGCATGCTTCTGATCCGTAATCCATAGCCGGCGTAGGCCAGGGCCAGCAACGACCCGGCCGCGCCGCCCCTAAACCACCAGGTTTGCCACCATGGTGGAATAACAACGATTCGGATGGATGCGCCTTGTTCATTCCACAAACCGTCGTTGTTCGATGCCCGAACCCGGAACGTGTATTCGCCGGGACTTAAGCGGGTGTACGTGGCGGATCGGTCGTTTGCATCCACATAGCGCCAGTCCTTGTCGAATCCTTCCAGCTTGTAGGCGTACCGGCTCTTCTGCGGCGACGCGTAATTCAGCGCCGCAAACCTCAAACGAATAACATTCTGGTCATATTGAAGTGTGATCTGGTCCGCGACAGAAATGGCCTTCTTCAGCGGCGAATTCGTCCCGGGCGTGACCGGCATGTTGAACAATTCAAACCCGGTCAACATTACTGGCGGCGGATTGGTGTTGTCCGGCATCCGAGCCGGATCGAACACATTCAATCCGCTGACCCCGCCAAACGCCAGCCGTCCGTCGGGCAGGCGGACGCTGGACCGTTCGCAAAACTGGCTGCCTTGCAGCCCGTCCCCGACATCATAGTTCCGGAAAGTGCCCTTGCGCACATCCAGCTTGGAAAGGCCGGCGAGCGTGCTGACCCACACGTTGCCCTGAAGGTCAACCTGCACAGCCATCACATGATTGTTCGCCAATCCGTCCTTTTCGGTAAAATGGCGGAGGTATTTCCTGCGGGCCAGGTCAAAGCAATACAATCCGGAATACGACCCCGCCCAGAGGTTCGTGCCGTCAAAACAACTGATCAACGGGCCCGGGAGCTGGCTGCGCGGCGATGAGGATTCATAGGCGTAGGCGGTGTATTTTTGCCGGGCCGGTTCAAACTGGTAGAGGCCCGCAGGCGCATTGGCCAGCCACAGGGATTGCGCGTTCTCGACAAACAGCGAAATCGGATACAGATCGGGCAAACTGTCGGTATCGGCACCGTGGGGTCTGAAATGAGTGAAAGTCCGACCGTCAAAAAAATCCAGCCCCGCGCCATGGACGGCAATCCAGAGTCCGCCGCCGGGATTCGCTTTGATATCATTCACATGGTTGCCTCCCAGGCTGTGCGGATCACCGGGATCGTGCTGATAGCGTGTGAAGTTTGTTCCATCGAAACTGCACAAGCCCGCCGAGTAGGTGCCGAGCCACAATTTTCCGTCCGTGCCTTCGGTGATCGTGTCAATGAGTCCAGGACTTATCGTGCCGGGATCTTCGGGGTCGTTCAGGTAGCGGACAAAGCGGCCCTGCTCGAAACGATTCAATCCCCCGGCGGTGCCCACCCATAGATCCCCGCCCCGATCACAGTAGAGAGCCGAGACGGTGCTCTGGCTCAGGCTTCCGGGATCGAAAGGATTATTCTGATACGTCATGAATCTTTCCGGCTCGCCGGACCAGCGATTGACTCCGCCGTTCAATGTGCCAATCCAGAGCGCACCCACGTTATCCTCGTAAAGCGCGCCACTGTTAATCTCGTTATCGCTGAGGCTGGCCGGATTGCCAGACTCATGCCGGTAGTGGGTGAACGTTCCGCGCTTCCGGTCCATAAGGTCCAATCCTCCGTCGGTCGCCACCCAAAAACGTCCCGCCCGATCCTCGTGAACCATGCTGACATAATCATTGCCCAAGCCCTCCGGATCGTTGGGAGCGAAGCGGTAGCGGATGAAATTTCCGGCTTCCGGGTTCCACCGGTTCAGTCCCGCGCGGGTGGAAATCCACAGCGTGCCCTCGCAGTCCTGAAAGATGTCATTGACCGCATTGTCGCTCAGGCTGTTGGTATCGCCGATGACGTTGCTGTAACGCGTAAATCGCCCCGTCACTCGATCCAGCACGCTCACGCCGGCGTGACGCGTACCCACCCAGAGCAGCCCGGTCGTGCGGTCCAGACACATTGCCCGCACATCGCTGTCGCCCAGACTGGATGGGTTGTCAGGCTCGTGGCGATAGGTGAAGAAAGTTCCATTGCTCCGGTTAAAGCGGCTTAAACCCTGGATGGTGCCCACCCAAAAAACTCCGGCTTCATCCTCATACAACGCCTTCACACCATCATCCGGCAGACTGTTCGTGTCCCCCTCGCGATGCCGGTAGTGAACAAAACTATCCGTGTCGCGATCATACCGATCCAACCCCCTGGCTTGCGCCACCCACAAGGTGTGCTGGCGGTCTTCATACAGTGCCCAGACCCCGGCAGAACCGAGACTGCGCTCATCCTGCTCATCATGCCGGTAAACCTTAAAGTTATACCCGTTATAGCGATTCAGCCCGCCCCCCGTGGTGCCAAACCACATGAAGCCTTGATAATCCCGGATAATGCACCGCACGTCGGCGTGAGACAGTCCTTCCTCAAGCCCCAAACGGGTGAACCACAGATCAGGCTTCGACGGCACGGCCGCAAACACGACTTGCCCGAGGAAAAACAGGGTAACGGTGGCCAAGATGGGGCCGGATATCGTCATCATCGGCTCTCTCCTCATACCGGGGTCTCCTTTCCCGATGCGCTCTGAAGCGTGAAATAAAACGTGGCCCCTTGATCAACTTTCGCTTCCGCCCAGATCCGTCCATCATGACGGGCGATGATGCGCTGCACCGTGGCCAGCCCGATGCCGGTTCCTTCGAATTCTTCATGGGAGTGCAGACGCTGAAAGACGCCAAAAAGTTTGTCGGCATAGCGCATGTCAAAACCCACGCCATTGTCCGCAACACGGAAAACAATGTCATCGCCGTCGTTCTTTGCACCAACCTCTATCCGTGCTTCCTGCCTCGGACTGGTGTATTTAATGGCATTTCCCAGGAGGTTGGCCCAGACTTGGCGGAGGAGGGTAAAATCTCCATGGACGGAGGGCAGATCCCCGATAACCCATTCGATGGGACGGTCTGCGCAACTTTCCTTCAATTCGGACAGCACCTCCTGTAGCGCCTGGTTCATATCGACCGTTCCCCGTCGCATCTCGGACCGGCCGGTTCGGGAGAACTGGAGCAGATCGTCGATCAGAACTCCCATCTTCTGGGCGGAACCGGCGATTGTATCCATATACCGCAGGCCTTGCTCGCTCAGGCTGTCGCGACAGCGCGAGACCAGTAGCTCCACATAGCCATCGATATGGCGTAACGGCGCCCGCAGGTCGTGCGAGACGGAATAGGCGAAAGCTTCTAGTTCCTTGTTGGCCGCTTCAAGCTGTGAAGTCCGCTCGGCGACTTGCTTTTCAAGCCTCAGGCTGCGCTTGTGCATCCTTCTGACCCGCAGGCTAAAGCCGGCATAGACCAAGACCAGCAGCGAGCCAGCAGCGCCTCCTCTAAACCACCAAGTTTGCCACCACGGAGGGATGATGGCGATCCGGATGGATGCACCTTGTTCATTCCACACGCCGTCTTCGCTCGATCCCTGGACCCGAAACACATAGTCACCCGCAGCCAGCCTGGTATAGACCGCCAACCGCTCTTTGCTATCCACTTTGCGCCAGTCAGCGTCAAAGCCCTCCAGTTTGTAGCGATACTGGTTCTCGGCAGGCGCCACATAACTCAAAGCCGCAAACTCAAAGGACAGGCTGTTCTGGTTGTGCGGCAACGTCAGCCGGTCAGTAACGTTGATGGCCTTGCGCAGCACCGAATCTCCCCCGACGGGCACCGATTTGCCAAATAACCGAAAATCGGTGAGCACGACTGGCGGTTTAAAGGGATTGTCCACCACCCCGCGGGGATCAAAGACGTTAAAGCCGTTCATGCCGCCGAAATACATCTCACCCGTGCGTGGACTTTTGCAGAACGCTGTAAAGACATGGAACTCGTTGCTTTGCAGACCATCCGACATGTCATAGTTGCGGAAGGTTCTGGTCTTCGGGTTGAAACGGGAGAGTCCATTGTTGGTGCTGATCCACAGATTCCCCTCCTCATCTTCCAGAATGCCCTCGATCGTGTTGTTGGGCAGCCCTTCCTTTTCCGTGAACACCATGCAAGTTCCGTTCGCCCGATCAAACAAACACAAGCCCCCGGCGGTACCGACCCAGAACCGGCCGGCACGGTCTTCGTAGAGAACCCGCACGTCGTTGTTGGCCAGACTAGCCAGATTCTGCGGGTCACTCTGAAACCGCTGGAACGTTTCCGTCGCCGGATCAAACCGGTTCAAGCCGCCGCCTTCGGTAGCTACCCACAAGGTCTTCGCCCGGTCTTCGTAGATATCGCTAACCGAGCCCGCACTGAGGCTGTTTGGATTGCCAGGAACATGCGGATAGCGCTGGAAGGTTTCGGTCGTCCGATCAAAGCGGTTCAGCCCGTTATTCCAGCCGCCCACCCACAGGACTCCGTTGGAGTCGCGGTAGAGCGATCGAATAATGTTATCGCTCAGGCTGTGGGGGTCGCTGGCATCGAACAGATAGGCTTTGAAACGACCGGTATTGGGCTCAAACCGGTTCAGCCCGCCCCTGAAGGTGCCGAACCAGAGCGTGCCGTCCGGGTCTTCCTGGGTGGCCGTCACCGAACCGGTCGTGATACTGGCCTCGTTGGCAGGGTCATTGCGATAGAACTGCCAGGTGTTTGATCGGCGATCCCAACGGTTGAGGGTGCGCGAGGTGCCAATCCACACGATGCCAGCGTGGTCTTCAAAAATGGAAAGGATAAAATTGTCGGCCACGCTGTTGGCGTTGTCGGCCTCGTGCTTGTAGTGAGCGAACTTGGGCGGGCGGGAGGAAAACATATTCGCCCCGCCGCCCAGGGTGCCAACCCACAGCGTCCCGGAGGGGTCTTCGTGGAAGAAGCTAATAAAATTGTTCCGCAAACTGTGCGGATTGCCGGGGTCGTTTTTATACTGCACGATCTGTTGCTGCTGCCGGTCAAACTTCA